>JARLIV010000135.1 GCA_031291555.1 Methylovirgula sp.
CAGGAGCCGCTACTGCCGGGGCTGGCGGAGCCCCGGTCGCCGCCGTCCTGGTCGCCATTTGGCGGCGGCAGCGGCTTCTTGTCGGCACAATTGTCGAGAATGCAGCCCGAATATTGCGCGGCGGCACCGAGCGGGCAAAGCCCGCACGCGCCGGCGAGCAGGGCCGCACGCAGCAGGCGGGAGACGATAGCCATGCCGCCCTCCGCGCCTATGTTCAGGGCCGCGCGTCGCGGCAGTAGCCGCCGTAGGCATCGTTCCGGTCGAGGCCGGCAACGCACCACTCGACATCATAGCCAAAGCCGATGAAGCCGGCGTCCTCGACGATCGAATAGCTGACGGCCCGCACGGCCTGATTGTTGAGATAGACCCGCGCCGAGCAATAGCGCCGCGGAATATAATCGAGTCCCTCCGTGCGGAAGCCGATCTCGCGGACTTGGCTGAGATTGACGATTTCGAGGCCCGATTTCCAGAATTCCGTCTCGCGATCGTGAAACAGCGAACGGATCCGCTCGAAGACCCCCGGATCGGCGCAGCTTGGCAGCACGCCGGCATAAGAATCATAGCGCCGCTCGGCCGGGACGATCGGCCGGGCCGTAACGGCGATCGGCGCGGCACAGAACGGTGCCGCCACGAGACAGGCCACGGCGAAACAGGCGTACCGCGCCAGAGCGGGAGCTTTGGACCCTGTCATATCGATCTCCGGGGTTCGGGCGGCGAGACGATGCTTCGCCGCGCCCCGAGCGTCAAGCCCAACACCGACACACGGTACGGCCATTGCGGCACAAGGCTTTGGATATCGCTTTGGCCCGGAAAGCGTCCCGCTTGAGGCCAGCGGCGTGTCCATTTGGGACGGTGCTGTGTCAAATCTTCGGGACCGATTGGAAATGTTTCGGGGCAAGGCGCAGCCGGAATTGCGCCCGCCCGCCGGCGTCAATTGGGCAGATGCCCTGCCGCGCAAGAGCACGGCGCTGCTGCGCGGCAGTTTCGCATTTTTCGCCGCCGCCGTCGATTTCGGCGCGATCACCGCCTGCGCCTATCTGGCGCATCTATCCCTCCATGACGCGGCCATCATCCTGCCCGCTGGCACCTATACCCGCCTCGGACTGCTGACCGCCATATTCTTCACCTGCGTCAGCGCCATCCGCGACGATTATGCGGTGGCGAAATATCTCACGTTCGACCAGCTGTTGCAGCGCTCCATCATCCCCTGGAGCGTCGCCGTGCTGTGCACGCTCGTGCTGCTCATCTCGCGCCGCCCGCTCGCCGATTCCGAGCCGCTCGCCTTGTTCATTCTCTTTGGCGGCGGCTTCGTCGCGGTCAATTTCGCCCGGCTGCTGATAACGATCCAAACGCGTTCCCGCGCCCGCCGCGGCGAAATCGCCGCGCATCGCATCTTTTTGCTCGGCTACGAGGACGAGCTCGAAGCTTTCACCAAACGCTATGAACCCTGGGTCTTCGGCGTCCACATCGTCGGCGCCGCCGCGTTGCGCGGGACGCAAAGTCTCGAGGAAGATCTGGCGCTTGCCCGCGCCTCGGCGCGGATGCTGGCGCCCGATGACGTCTTCATCCTGGTGCCATGGAGCGAAAAGCCGACGATCGACGCCGCCATCGAGGCTTTCCTGCACGTGCCGACTTCGATCCACCTCGGCCCCGAGCGCGTGCTCGACCGCTTCAGCGAAGCGCGCATCGCCAAGACCGGCCCGGTGTCGAGCCTCAATATCGTCCGCGACCCGCTGAGCCTGACGGAGCGGATCGCCAAGCGGGCGTTCGACATCGTCTGCGCGGGCCTCGGCCTCATCCTGCTGTCGCCGCTGCTCCTGATCGTGGCGATGGCGATCAAGCTCGACAGCCCCGGCCCTGTCATCTTCAAGCAGCGACGCTACGGCTTCAACCAGCAGCCCTTCCGTATCTTCAAGTTCCGCTCGATGTCGACGCTGGAGGACAGCGCCGACCTCACCCTGGTCAAAAAGGGCGATGCGCGGGTGACGCGCGTCGGCGAATTCATCCGCCGGCACAATATCGACGAGCTGCCGCAGCTCTTCAACGTTCTGCTGGGCGACATGTCCCTCGTCGGCCCACGCCCGCACGCGCTGGTCATCGACCAGATTTTCGAGCGGCGCATCGCGCTCTATGCGCGCCGCCACAATATGAAGCCGGGCATCACCGGCTGGGCGCAGATCAACGGCTATCGCGGCGGCATGAGCGAAGAACGGATGCGCGCCCGCGTCGAGCATGATCTCTATTACATCGACCATTGGTCGATGTGGTTCGACATCGAAATCCTGTGGCTGACGCTGACGAGCAAGCGCGGTTACACCAACGCCTTCTGACGGCCCTTGCCGCTCTCGACCTTCTGATAATCCTTGACGTCAGCGAAGGTGATGTCCGGCCATTTCTCCTGTTCGTAGCGCAGATCCCAGGCGGAGGCCGCGAGGTGGACCGGCGCGCCGTCGAGATCGACTGCCATGGATGTCGGATAGGCGCGCGCAAATCTTTCGAGATCGGCCGGATTTTCCGCGCTCACCCAGCGGGCGAGGCCGAAGCGCGAGGCTTCGAGCGTCACGTCAAGGCCGTATTCGGCGGTGAGCCGCTCGACCAGCACATCGAGCTGCAGCGCGCCGACGACGCCGACGATCGCATTCGATCCGTCATTGGGCAGAAACAGTTGGACAACGCCTTCCTCAGCCATCTGCTGCAAGGCCTCGCGTAATTTCTTCGCCCGCATGGCGTCGGAGATTTTCACACGGCGCAGAATTTCCGGCGCGAAGCTCGGCACGCCACGGAAGACAAGGTCCTCGCCCTCGGTCAGCGTATCGCCGATGCGCAGCGTGCCGTGATTGGGGATGCCGACGACATCGCCGGCATAGGCCTCGTCGGCGAGCTGACGATCCTGCGCGAAGAAGAATTGCGGCGCGTTGAGCGCCAGACTCTTGCCGGTGCGCACCAGCTTCGCCTTCATCCCGCGCACCAGCTTGCCCGAAGAGACGCGCAGGAAGGCGATGCGATCGCGATGATTGGGATCCATGTTCGCCTGGATCTTGAAGACGAAGCCGCTCATCTTCGGCTCGCGCGGATCGACATGCCGGCTCGCGGCTTCGAGCCCGCGCGGCGGCGGCGCGAATTCGGCCAGCGCATCGATGAGATCGCTGACGCCGAAGGTGCGCAAGGCGCTGCCGAACAGCACCGGCGTCAGATGGCCTTCGAGAAAGGCTTGCTTATCGAAAGGCTTGAGCGCGGCGCGCGCCAGCTCGATCTGATCCTCGATCGCCTGCGCTTCCAGCGGCGGCAAGAGCGC
>JARLIV010000136.1 GCA_031291555.1 Methylovirgula sp.
CTCTGGGTCGTGCTGTTGGCGAATCTCGTCGCCATGTTGTTCCAGTCCTTGTCGGCCAAGCTCGGCATCATCACCGGCCGGAATCTCGCGGAAATGTGCCGCACGCATTTCCCCAAGCCCGTCGTCATCGCCATGTGGCTTGTGAGCGAAGTGGCGGCGATGGCCACCGACCTCGCTGAATTTCTCGGCGGCGCGATCGGGCTTTCGCTCTTGCTGCACCTGCCGCTTCTCCCCGGCATGGGGATCACCGCGATCGTCACCTATGCCATTCTGCTCGTCGAGACGAAGGGCTTCCGGCCGATGGAGATCGTCATCGGCGCGCTCGTGGCGACGGTCGCGCTGTGCTACGTCGTCGAAGTGTTCATCGCGCCGGTCGCCTGGGGATCGGCGACTTTCCACACCTTTGTACCGTCGCTGCCCGACGCCCAGGCGCTGACCATCGCGGTGGGCATCATCGGCGCAACGGTAATGCCGCACGCCATCTATCTGCATTCGGGCCTGACGCAGAACCGCGCGGCGGCGCGCGATGACGACGAGCGCCGCAAGCTGCTGCGTTTCTCCAATATTGAAGTTCTCGCCGCGCTGGCGGTCGCGGGCCTTGTCAATATGGCGATGGTAATGATGGCTGCGGCCGCCTTTCACGCCGGGCACAGCGATGTCGCCGAGATCGAGACCGCCTACCATACCTTGACGCCGCTGCTCGGGCCGGCGGCGGCGGCCATCTTTCTCGTCTCGCTTCTGGCCTCCGGCATATCGAGCTCGGCCGTGGGCACGATGGCCGGACAGATGATCATGCAGGGCTTCGTCGGCTTCCGCATCCCAATCTGGCTGCGCCGACTTGTGACCATGGTTCCGGCCTTTGTCGTCATCGCGCTCGGCGCCAATGCGACGCAATCGCTCGTCCTCAGCCAAGTCGTGCTGTCGATCGCGCTGCCCGTGCCGATGATTGCGCTTGTCATCTTCACGCGGCGCGCCGACATTATGGGCGCGTTCGCCAATAGCCGGTGGACCGACACGGCGGCGATCGCGGGGGCGGCGATCATCCTCGCGCTCAATGTCGTCCTGCTGTTGCAAACGGCGGGCATCAACGTCCCCGGCTTGACGTCGAACTGAACACAAGTATGCGGGCTGTTTAGAATAACTCTAGTCTAGTTCTTAGAGGAGTTCTTGTTTAGGCTTTGGAATAATTCTCGTCTGGTTTTTAGAAGAATTCCTTTCTTACTTCCAAGTATTGACTGCAAAAACTTGGCGCAATAACGGTCTCCTAAGCTTCTATTCTTTGTGCGGGGGCGCAGATGTTACAAGCCAAGACTCATTTGCCGATAAGCGGCGATCGCGCGCGGGGATCGCGCTGCACGCGCGCTCTGTCGGACACGGGCACGGCGCTTTGCGCCTTGTGTCTGCTCGGCGCGGGCGCACTGGCGGATTCGGCGCAGGCCGCGGACGCCGTCACTCTGGCGGCTCCGGCACCCACTTTCAGCCTCAGCGACCTTTTCGCGCCGTCGCGCACGACGCTGCTGGGCGATGCCGGCGGCCTGCGCCCGGCGCTCGCGAAATACGGCATCACCTTCACCCTCTTTGAGGAGAGCGAAGTCTTCGGCAATGCGACCGGCGGCTATAAGCGCGGCGCCGATTATGACGGCGTGACGACGCCGACGGTGATGCTGGATACGAGCAAGGCCTTCGGCTGGCCCGGCGGCACGTTCGAGGTGAGCGGCTTCCAGATCCACGGCGCGAACCTCAGCACCAACAATCTCGGCGCTCTGCAATCCGTCAGCGGCCTCGAAGCGGATCCTTCCACCCGTCTCTGGGAACTGTGGTATCTGCAGACCCTCGGCAAGAGCGGCTGGGACGTCAAGATCGGTCAGCAGAGCCTCGACCAGGAATTCATCACCAGCGCCGGCTCCCTGCTCTTCCTCAACACGATGATGGGCTGGCCCTTGATCCCCTCTGTGGATCTCTACGCCGGCGGCCCGGCCTATCCGCTGTCCTCGCTTGGCATTCGCCTGCATGGCCAGGTCGCGCCGAACGTGACGGCGCTCATCGGCGTCTTCAACGACAACCCGCCGGGCGGCCCCTTCAACGACGATTCGCAATTGCGCGGGCCGGAAAAATATGGCGTGCGTTTCAACCTCAACACCGGCGCGCTCGTCATCGGCGAATTGCAATATGCGCTGAACCCGCCGCCGAGCGACCCCAAGGCGAAGCCGACCGGACTGCCGGGCACCTACAAGCTCGGCTTCTGGTATGACACGGCGGCCTTCCCCGACCAGCGCTATGACACCAACGGACTGCCGCTCGCCGTGACCGGCGGCCCGGCACGGCTCGATCATGGCAATTACGGCTTCTACGGCATTTTCGATCAGGTCGTCTGGCAGCCGGATCTCTCCGCCCCGCGCGCGCTCGGCATCTTCGCGCGCGTCATGGGCGCCCCGCTCAATGATCGCAATCTCATCAGCTTCAGCGTCAATGCCGGCGTAACGCTCAAGGCGCCGTTCAAGGGCCGCGACGGCGATATTGTCGGCCTCGGCGCCGGCTACGGCCTCTTCTCAAGCGGCTCTCAAGGCTTCAACGCCGACACTGCCGCGGTCGCGCCGCCTGGCACGCTGTCGCCGATCAAGACCTCGGAAACTTTCATCGAGGCCTTCTACACGATCAACCTCGCGACGTGGTGGCAGCTCACGCCTGACTTCCAATACATCTTCAATCCGGGCGGTGGCATCGTGAACCCGTCGAATCCGACGACGCTCGTGCATGACGAGGCTGTCTTCGGCGCCCGCACGACGATCGCCTTTTAAGGCCCGCGCAAGTGCTCATGGCGGCGCCCACGCGCGCGCCGGCCCGACCCAACAGACAGAAATGGTGCAGACATGAACAGACTCGTTAAGAACCGCGCCGTCGCGCTTTCGCATCTTGCGGCGGCTGTCGCGCTCGCCCCGATGCTCTTCGGCGCGCCGGCAAAAGCGCAGACGCCGAACTTTCTCGACACGGTAAAGAAGCTCACGGTTCTCGACTCGACCATTCCGGCGAACGGCGATTCCAATCCCTATGCGGTGATCGTCGCGCCGGTCTCGATCGGCAAGATCAAGCAGGGCGATGTGCTCGTCGACAATTTCAACAACAAGCAGAACTTCCAGGGCGCCGGCACGACGATCGTCGACTACAA
>JARLIV010000020.1 GCA_031291555.1 Methylovirgula sp.
CCAAGGCAAATGGCATAAGGGACAACTCAACCTTTGGTTCGACAATCGGCAACGGGCTTCAGGATGCACGACCTTGAGCGCAGGAGCGCGATCGCAGCTAAGTCCTCGGACCGATAAGAGGCATTTCTGTGGCAAGCCTCCCCCGCGGCTCCGACTTCCGCCGAGGCCGCCGCAGTATCCATTCCGGCGTGGGCAAAAGATCACGACCGGCGACGAACATAAAGCGACCGTCCGAAACGAGTCCAGCGGCCAGACCCCGGTCGGTCGTGCGAACAAAGAATTGGGGCGTACCGGCACGCGCCAGTACGCCCCATATTCCAAAGACCCTGCCTGTGACGTCAGTTCGACTGGCGCCGGAGAAACGCCGGAATTTCCAGCTGTTCTTCCTCGATCGAGCGTGCCGGGGCGGCACGCCCCTGATGCGCATCGAGCGCCGCCTGCACTTGGCGGGGCGAAGGCTGTTGCGGCGCGCGCTTGCCGTATTCGGCATGAACCCCGCTCGGCTGGGCGAGGCGCGGGGCCGGCGCGGCAATGCGGGGCGCGGGCTCGCGCGCGGGCGGTGCAGCATGACGCGGTTCTTCCTGCCGGCTGACGCCGAAAGCGGCAAGCCGCTCCAGCAAGGTCTTGCGGCGGTCAATCGCCGGGAGCGGCTCGACCGGCTCGCCGCGCTGCGCGCGGATTTGCTTCTGCGCGGGCAGCGGCAAGTCCTCGATCTGGGGCAAGCGCTGCGGCCGGACGATCGGCGATTCCGCCGCCGGCGGAATGAACGGGCCGGCGTCGAAATGCTCCAGCTCGACCTCCGGTTCCGGCTCGGCATATTGCTGCACCGGCGGGCGCGTCGGCTGGAGATGGACGCCGCGCACCGACGCCGGCGCGACGGGCTGCGGCTGCGCCACCGGCTCGGCATAGCTGATCTGCGGCTCAACGATCGCGATGGGTTCCGTCACGGGCTCCGGAGCGATGGCGCGCGTCCTCACCGGCTCGGCCACGCGGGCCTCGGTGCGAACCCGCAGCCGCTCGGCCGCCTCGACGATACGGGCCTCGCCGCCGTCGAAGGCGCGCATCTCAGCGCCATCGATGCCGGTCGCGACGACCGACACGCGCACCATGCCGTCGAGGTTCTGATCGAAGGTCGCGCCGAGAATGATGTTGGCGTCTTCGTCGACTTCCTGGCGGATGCGGCTCGCCGCCTCATCGACTTCATAAAGCGTCAGGTCGTTGCCGCCGGTGATCGAGATGAGCAGGCCCCTGGCGCCCTTCATCGAGACTTCGTCGAGCAGCGGATTGGCGATGGCGGCTTCGGCGGCGAGGACCGCGCGCTTCTCGCCCGTCGCCTCGCCCGTGCCCATCATCGCCTTGCCCATCTCGCGCATCACGGCGCGGACATCGGCGAAGTCGAGATTGATGAGGCCCTCCTTCACCATCAAGTCGGTGATGCAGGCAACGCCCGAATAGAGAACCTGGTCGGCCATCGCAAAGGCGTCGGCGAATGTGGTCTTCTCGTTGGCGATGCGGAAGAGGTTCTGGTTGGGAATGACGATCAGCGTGTCGACCGACTTCTGCAATTCCAGAATGCCGCTGTCGGCGACGCGCATCCGGCGCACGCCTTCGAATTGGAACGGCTTGGTGACGACGCCGACGGTGAGAATGCCGAGTTCGCGCGCCGCCTGGGCGATGACCGGCGCCGCACCCGTGCCGGTGCCGCCGCCCATGCCGGCGGTGACGAACACCATATGCGCGCCCGAGAGATGATCGCGGATTTCCTCGATAACCTCCTCGGCCGCGGCGCGGCCGACCTCGGGCTGCGACCCGGCGCCCAGGCCCTCGGTCACCTGGAGGCCCATCTGGATGATGCGCTCGGCGCGGGACGACATGAGCGCTTGAGCGTCGGTATTGGCGACGATGAAATCAACGCCAATGAGACCGGAGACAATCATATTGTTGACGGCGTTGCCCCCCGCTCCGCCGATGCCGCACACCATAATGCGTGGCTTCAGTTCCCGCAGTTCGGGAGCTTTAAGATCGATCGACATTGTCTGGCCTCTTGACGTTGGAGCGCTTTGAGGGCGCCCGCTTTTGTTGTCCCTTTACGCCGAAGAACGAATCAGCCGCCGCGCTTAACCGTTCTTCTCTTACCAATTAAAAACTTTCTCTCAACCATTGGCCGACGCGCGCGAAATAACCGTGAGTGCCGCTTGCATCGCCCGCCACGCGCCGCCGCGGACGGAAATATTCGATCTTCGCCGCCTGCGGGTAAATCAGAAGCCCAACCGACGCGGAGAAGCTCGGACTCTTGGCCGATTCAGGAAGTCCTTGAATTCCCAAGGGACGGCCGAGTCGAACCTGCCCCGACAGGATGCGCTTGGCGGACTCGGCCATGCCGGTCATCTGACTCGCACCGCCGGTCAGGATGACTCGCGATGAAGAGCTGGAAGCAAAGCCTGCGGTCTTCAGACGATCGCGAACGAGTTCCAAAATTTCTTCGACGCGCGGACGAATTATTCGCACCAGTTGCGATTTTGGCACATGGGTCGGATGGTCTCCGTCCTCACCGGCCAACGTCACGGCGACGGTTTCACGCTCGTCGGAAACAGAGGTGATGCAGGCGCCGTAAAGCGTCTTCAAACGCTCGGCATCGGCGAGCCGGGTGTTGAAGCCGCGGGCGATGTCCATCGTGACATGATTGCCGCCGACCGCCACCGCATCGACGTGAACGAGGCTGCCGCCGGCGAAGACCGCGAAGGATGTCGTGCCGCCGCCCATATCGATGACCGTCGTGCCAAGCTCGACCTCGTCGTCGACCAAAGCCGCAAGACCGGCCGCATAAGGCGTCGCGACCACGCCCTCGACCGCCAGATGGCAGCGCTCGACCGCCAGCATCAGATTGCGCATTGCGGTCACATCGCCGCTGACCACATGCATGTCGGCCGCGAGCTCGTCGCACATCATGCCTTTCGGATCGCGGACATTGCGCATATCGCCGAGCGAAAAGCCGGTCGGCAGCGAATGCAGCACCGCCTTGCCCTGCTCCTGCGTCCGCGCGGCGCAGGCCTCGAGGACGCGATGCACATCGGATTCGGCAACGGCACGCTCGCCGATCCGCACCGCCGCCTGGTAATGCTGCGAGCCGATCCGGCCGCCGGTGATGTTGACGATGACGCTCTCGACCTGCACGCCGGCCATGCGCTCGGCCGCATCGACCGCGCGGCGGATCGCCCCTTCCGCGGCTTCGAGATCGACGATCACGCCGCCCTTCAAACCGGCCGAACGCTGATGGCCGATGCCGAGAATCCGGCAGCGGTGGGTGCGCCCGCGCAAGGCCTCCGGCGTCTCGACCGGATCGAGCTTGGCGATGAGACAGACGATTTTCGACGTCCCGACATCGAGCGCCGACAGAACGGCCGTCTTACGCGCGGGGAGAGCACGCATGCGCGGCGGTTGGCTCATGTGCGGGCGCCTTTCGCTTTCGACT
The DNA here is from genome assembly GCA_031291555.1 of Methylovirgula sp. Lineage (GTDB taxonomy): Bacteria > Pseudomonadota > Alphaproteobacteria > Rhizobiales > Beijerinckiaceae > Methylovirgula. The sequence goes on from JARLIV010000020.1 coordinate 3,473, forward strand.
TCGGCGCCAACGCGGCCGCACGCGCCGCCGCAGCATTCTCAGTCAGGCGGACGAACATCCGGCCGGGGATACGCAAATCGACCGATAGAATGTCCTTGTCGATGACATGCACCTCGCGCTGGAACTGCGCCAATTGGGCGAGCGCCGCCGCGGCGCCCACCTCCGGCAAAGCGACTTCGACCTGATTGTCCATCTGCAAGGTCCAGCGGCGCTGGGCGACAAGTATGCCCGCCTTGATGCGCAAGCGCAGATCGCCGGCCGCATCGAGCAGCGCCGTATATTCGCTGAGCCGCGCATTGGCGCCGGTCCCGACGACGAGCGGCAAGGCGGCAAAGCGCCGATCGTCATAATTGTCGATTGGCGTGCCGTCCGCGGCAACGATCCTCACGACGCCGTCCTGCTGCCACAGAGCGAAGGGCTTGCGCTCCTCGACATCGATCACGACACGGCCGGGGTAGAGCTTGCTGATGCTCGCGTCCTTGACCAGCGGAAGCGCCTTCAGCCGCGCGCGCACCTTTCGGACATCGAGAAAGGGCAGCGAATCCTTCGGTCCGATGCCGGTGACCGCGATGATCTTCTGCTGGGTCAGCGCATGCGCGCCGGAGATCGTGACCGTCCTAATGCCGAAGCCCGCCACACGGGCAAAATAATCCGACACGCTGCCTTCGAGCGCGACGAAGGCGGAATATTCGCCACCTAGCCAGGAACCATAGAGGCCGACGCCAACGAAGAGAGCCACGGCCGCGAAAAAGCCAGTCCCCCGCGCGCCGAAAACACGCGCGAGATGGTCGCCGAGCGTGAGCGTGCGCCGCCCGGAACCGCGGCGGCCGTAATCGGCGAGGAACGCCGGCGCGGGCGCGATATGGGCAATTCCCGCATAGACCGGCGCCTGGGGCTGGAAGCCTTCAAAGGCCTCCTTTACCGGTCGCAGGAGGCGTCTTCCACCATCCATTTGACAAGCTCACCGAACGTCAGGCCGGCATGTGCGGCGATTTCGGGCACAAGCGATGTGGCGGTCATGCCGGGCTGCGTGTTGACCTCCAAAATCACGAGATCGCCCGTACCTCCGGGGCGGTCGTCGTAACGGAAGTCAGCACGGCTTACGCCGCGGCACCCGAGCGCCTTGTGCGCCTTGAGCGTCAACTCTTGAATAAACTGGTAAATATTTTGTTTAAGATTTGCCGGAAGTTCGTGCGCCGACCCGCCCGCGGCATATTTGGCGTTGTAGTCGTACCAGCCGCCGTCCGAGGCTTTGATCTCAATGACATCATAGGCCTTGTCGCCGATGACGGCGCAAGTCAATTCGCGTCCAGCGACATAGCGTTCGACGAGCACCTGATCGCCATAGGCCCAGTCCTCCCGCGTTAACTCCTGCGGCGGATGGGCATGGTCTTCCTTGACGATGAGAACCCCGAAGGATGAACCCTCGGCGAGCGGCTTTATGACATAGGGCGGCGGCAGGGCATGCGCCTTGGCGGCGGTGAGCCGATCCACCGTCACGCCTTCGGCGACCGGAACCCCGGCCGCCTTCAGAACGTCCTTGGCGCGATCTTTCCGCATGGCGAGAGCCGAGGCGAGCACGCCGGAATGGGTATAGGGAATCCGCAGCATTTCGAGAACGCCTTGGATGATCCCATCTTCGCCATAGGGCCCATGCAAGGCATTGAAGGCGACGTCGGGCTTGAGTTCGGAGAGAACCTGCCCGACGTTGCGATCGACATCGACCGGCGTGACCTGAAACCCCTGCTCGGCCAGCGCCTTGGCGCAGGCCGCCCCCGACCGCAACGACACGTCTCTCTCGGCGGAGAACCCGCCGAGCAAGACGGCAACGTGCTTTTTCATTTTTATGTCCGCAACTTACCGATTGATCTTTCGTTGCAGATCGAGCCGCCAACTTTCCCCAAATGAAACGAAGAAAATACACCTACTGCCAAAGCCTTACTCGCCTTTCTTCGACAAGAATTTAAAGCCTTGCTCGGTCAGGATTTTCGTCGCCGCCTGGGAAGTCAGAAAAGCTTCGAAGACCGCCGCATTGGCATTCTTCGAGCTCGCTACAACCGCGACAGGATAGACGATCGGGCTATGGCTGTCGGCCGGAAAAATCGCGACGACCCGAACTTTTGGTTCGGCCTTCGCGTCGGTCCCGTAGACGATGCCATATTTGGCCTCGCCGCGCGCGACCAGCGCCAGGGCGTCGCGCACGTTGTTCGCCTGTGCCAGCTTGGGTTCGACCGCGCTCCAGACGCCGAGCTTGGTGAAAGCCTCCTTCGCATAGATGCCGGCCGGGCATGAGGCGATTGTGCAGACGGCGATCTTGCCGTCGCCGGTCAGATTCGCAAGGTCGAAGCCGGGCTTAATGTCGAGCTTCGTCTTGCCGTCGGCGGGCTCGATCAGGACGAGATCATTGCCCA
>JARLIV010000137.1 GCA_031291555.1 Methylovirgula sp.
AGCGGCGCAAGGTTTCCATATGGACGAAAATGTCTTCCGTCCCGTCGCCGCGGGAGACGAAGCCGAAGCCGCGCACCCGGTTGAACCATTTGACGACGCAGATTTCATAGCCGCTGGAGGGAACCACCTGCACATGCGTGCGCACCTGCAATTGCGCAGGATGGACGGCGGTCGATTCATCCATCGACACCACTCGCAGCACCTGCAGGCCCTTGGTCCGCGACGCAGCCTCGCAGACGATGCGTGTGCCTTCATGCGCGGTCTGAAAGCCGTCGCGCCGCAGCGTCGTCACGTGCAGAAGCACGTCCGGCATACCGTTATCGGGGACGATGAAACCGTAGCCTTTGGAGGCGTCGAACCATTTAATCCGGCCGGCGATTTCGACGAGGCCGAGAGGGGCTGCGCCGGAATCGTCGGCGCCCTTTTCAACTTCGCTGTTAATGCCCGCACGCGCCGATTGAAAATCGCTGCTGCTCAACGGACCAGCTCCCCACACCCGTAAACCGTTCGCGGCTCAACCGCGAAACGCAATCGCTACGAATCAAATCTCATCTCACGTAAAGGATAGCATCGAGCGGATACGGCAAAAGCCGGAAATTCGGCGAGCCTGTGGATGACTGTCATGACAACGTGCGCTGGCGCACGGAGCCGTGCCGCAGCACGCGATTTGGCAACAATTTTGCGCGCGGCGCAAAGTCCAATGAAAAGAAGGGTTATGCCCTGCGCCGATTCTGGCGGCGGACCCTGAAACGGAGCGTCTGTTGAAAGACTGGCTCCCTGAGCAGGACTCGAACCTGCGACCGATCGATTAACAGTCGATTGCTCTACCAGCTGAGCTATCAGGGATCAGGAAGCCGCGCATATAGCAAGCTCGACGGCGCTTTGCAAAGCTGGAATGAGCCTTGGCGGAGCATCTTTTGCACCAGGCGGTCAGTTGCCGCGGCCGGCGCACCTTGCTATAGCGGCGGCCGCAGGCGGGGAAACCCCTGCTGCGACGGCCTCGTGGCGGAGTGGTTACGCAGAGGACTGCAAATCCTTCTATCCCGGTTCGATTCCGGGCGAGGCCTCCATTTTCTCACATCGCGCTGGCTGTAGCAGCCTTCAGGCGCTGGCGCGGCCGTGCCGCGTCAATTTCCCTCTATTGGCCGCTCTCGCGCAGCTTGGCGCGGCTCAGCGCCCGTTCCATGAGAGGAAATTTCAGCGCATAGGGCAGCGCGCGGATGAATTTGGACAATGAGGCGAGCTGCCAGGGGAAGGCGATCTCGAACCCGCCGCGCGTAAAGCCGTCGCAGATGAGCTGCGCCGCCGCCTCCGGCGCGATCTTGTAAGGCTGCGCGAAGTCCGTTTCCTGATCGGTCATCGCCGTGCGGACGAAGCCGTGGTTGACGACCTGAATGGTGAGGCCCTGGGGCCGGTAGGCGTGGCGCAGGGCCTCGGCCATATAAATGAGCGCCGCCTTCGAGGAGCCGTAGATCGCTGAGCCCGGCAGGCCGTTATAGCCGGCAAGCGAGGCGTTGATCGCGATCTGGCCGCGCCGGCGCTGCGACATCGCCGCGAGCAAGGGTTCGAGGCAATTGGCGACGCCGCCAATATTGACGCCATAAGTCTTGGCGAGAAGCGCCGCAGTGAAGCCGTCCCGCTCGGCGTGCAGCGAAAGGCCCGCGTTGAGGAAAGCGAGCGCGACTGGGCCGAGCTCGCTCTCGATCCTGGCGATCAATGCCGCCATCTCCACGGCCTGGGTCACGTCGCCGGGATAGGCAAAAATCCGATCCGGCTGACTCGCGGCGAGCTGGTTAAGTTCTTCAGCGCGGCGGGCGGTCACCACCACTTTAAAGCCGCGCCGCGCGAGTTCGATCGCGGTTGCGCGGCCGATGCCGGCGCTCGCGCCGCTGACGAAAGCCAGGCCGTCGCCGGGTTTGGCGCGATAGGTGCCGTTGCTCATCCGTCCTTCTTTCATTTCAAGCAAGGACGGCCGCCCGCCCCAACACGCGGCTCGACAGGCCGCATCCTCGCCTTTTATATAGCCCACGAATTTTGTCAGGAATGGAAATATGCCGGTCCGAAAGAATGTCATCGATGCCATCGGGCATACGCCGCTGATCCGCTTGCAGCATGCCTCGAAGGCGACGGGTTGCGAGATTTACGGCAAGGCCGAATTTCTGAATCCCGGCGGCTCGATCAAGGACCGCGCCGCGCTGGCGATCGTCCGCGACGCCGAGGCGCGCGGGATCTTGAAGCCCGGCGGCATCATTGTCGAGGGCACGGCGGGCAATACCGGCATCGGCCTTGCGCTCGTCGCCAATGCGCTCGGCTATCATACGGTGATCGTCATTCCCGAGACGCAGAGCCAGGAAAAGAAGGACATGCTGCGCCTGCAGGGCGCCCAGCTCCTCGAAGTTCCGGCGGTGGCCTATTCTGATCCCAACAATTACGTAAAGCTCTCCGGCCGGCTGGCCGAGACGCTCGCGCGCGAGCATATCCAGGGCGCGATCTGGGCCAATCAATTCGACAATGTCGCCAACCGGCAGGGCCATATCGACACCACCGGGCCGGAGATTTGGGCCGATACCGAAGGCAAGATCGATGGCTTCGTCGCCTCGGTCGGCACCGGCGGCACGCTCGCCGGCGTCGCGCTGGCGCTGAAGGCGAAAAATCCGAAAATCAAGATCGCGCTCGCCGATCCGCTCGGCGCGGCGCTCTATGAATATTACACCACCGGCGTTCTGAAATCGGAAGGCTCGTCGATCACCGAGGGCATCGGTCAGGGCCGCATCACCGCCAATCTCGAAGGCGCGCCGATCGACATCGCCTATCAGGTCACTGATGAGGAGGCTCTGCCCGTTCTCTTCGATCTCGCGGCGCATGAAGGACTGCTGCTCGGCGGCTCGTCTGGCATCAATGTCGTCGGCGCGCTGCGTCTGGCAAAGCAGCTCGGACCGGGCCACACGATCGTGACCATTCTCGCCGATTCCGGTGCGCGCTATCTCTCCAAACTCTACAATCCCACCTTCTTGCGCACGAAAAATCTGCCGGTGCCCCCTTGGCTCGAACGGCCCGTCACGATTAAGCCACCCTATGTGTAGGAACACCAGCGCCATGACCGGCTCTCTTTTCGTTTCGACGCAATGGCTCGCGGACAATCTCGGCGCGCCTGATCTCGCGATCATCGACGGCACGTTTCATGTGCCCGGCGAAGGCCGCAACGCGCATGAGGAATATCTCACTGGCCACATCCCTGGTGCGGTCTTCTTCGATATCGACAAGATCGCCGATCAGAGCACCGACTTGCCGCACATGCTGCCGTCGCCGGAGGAATTCGCGAAAGCCGCCGGTACGCTTGGCCTCAGTGAGACGACGCGGATCGTCGTCTATGACTCGACCGATTTCCAGGGCAGCGCGCGGGTCTGGTGGACACTGCGGCTCTTCGGCGCCAAGAACGTCAAACTGCTTGCCGGCGGCCTCGCGCGCTGGAAGGCCGAGGGCCGGCCACTTGAAAGCGGCGAGGTGAAACGGGCACCGCAGACTTTTGCGGCCGCGTTTCATAAGGGCGCTGTCGCTTCGCTTCAGGACGTGAGTAAAGCTGCGCAGAATCATTCGCCACAGATTGTCGATGCGCGCGCGGCGGCGCGCTTTCGCGGCGAAACGCCGGAGCCGCGGCCGGGCGTGCGCGGCGGCCATATTCCGGGCAGCTTTAACCTGCCCTGGCGCGAGCTTGTGGAAAACGGTGAAATCAAGCCGCCGCAAGCGGTGGCTGCAGCTTTCGCTAAAGCCGGAGTCGATCTCGCCCGTCCCGTGCTCACGACCTGCGGATCGGGCGTCACCGCCGCGATCCTTCTGCTCGGCCTTGAGACGATCGGCAAAGATGATGTCACGCTCTACGACGGCTCGTGGAGCGAATGGGGCGCGCATCCCGATACGCCCGTAGAAAAGGGCTGATCGCCGCCGCCGCGAGCTTTGCGACGGCTTTTTCCGCCGATCCCAAATTCGAAAATTTTGATCGCCGGCACATTTCCGACCGCCTTCGCATATTGACAGGCGCGCTGCGCAAATTCGTGAACCGAGTCGCAAAGAGCTTGACGTGCCTCGCAGCCGC
>JARLIV010000021.1 GCA_031291555.1 Methylovirgula sp.
CTCAGCAATCCATTGAGTTGTCGCGTTCCCAATCGCTGAGGTGACGGGTGTATTCCTGCCATTCCTGATGTTTCAGCTTGGCGTAGGAATCGACGAAGGCATCGCCGAGGCCTTCGCGGATGACTTTGGAGTTCTCGAAGAGGCGCAGCGCATCGAGAAGATTCTGCGGCAGCTTCTTGGCGCCATTCACCTTGTGCGGCTCGGCATACATGTCAAAGTCCGAGCGCTCGCCAGGATGGCGGTTAGACTTCAGGCCGTCGAGACCGGCGACAAGGACGGCCGCCTGCAGGAGATAGGGATTGGCGGCGCCGTCAGCCAGGCGGAACTCGAACCGCCCGCTGTCGGGAATGCGGATCATGTGCGTGCGGTTGTTGCCGGTGTAAGTGATCGAGCTCGGCGACCAAGTCGCGCCCGACAGCGTCCGCGGCGCGCTGAGCCGCTTATAGGAATTGACCGCGGGATTGGTCAGCGCGCACAGAGCGTCCGCGTGTTCCATGAGCCCGCCAAGGAAGCGGTAGCCAAGCTCGGAGACGCCGAGCTCGCCCTCGCTATCTTCGAAAGCATTCTCGTCGCCGCGCCAGAGCGAGACATGCGAATGGCAGCCGGAGCCGGTGAGGTTGAGGAAGGGCTTGGGCATGAAGGTCGCCCGCAGCCCGTGCTTCTCCGCCAGCGCTTTCACCATATATTTGAAGAAGGAATGCCGATCGGCCGTCTTCAGCGCCTCGTCATATTCCCAGTTCATCTCGAACTGGCCGTTGGCGTCCTCGTGATCGCTCTGATAGGGATTCCAGCCCAATTCCTCCATCGCCGCCGAGATTTCCGAGATCACTTCATAGCGGCGCATCAGCGCTTGCTGATCGTAGCAGGACTTCGACTGCTTGTCCGCCGCGTCGGAAATGGCGTCGCCGTCCGGCGTCAGCAGGAAGAACTCGCATTCGACGCCAGCACGCATCTCATAGCCCAGCTCCTTTGCCTGGGCGATGAGGCGTTTCAGCGTATTGCGCGGGCCTTGATCGACCGGCTTGCCTTCCATGTAGAGATCGGCGGCGAGCCAGGCGACCTCTGGCTTCCACGGCAGCTGGATCAGGCTGTCGGGATCGGGAACCGCGAACAGATCGGGCATGGCCGGAGTCATGTCGAGCCAGGTGGCGAAGCCAGCGAAGCCCGCGCCCTCCTTCGCCATCTTGTCGATCGCCCGGGTGGGCACGAGCTTGGCGCGCATGTTGCCGAAAAGGTCCGTGTAGGACACGAGGAAATTCTTGATTCCGCGCTCTTTGGCGATCTCTGACAGGGGTGTTGTTGATGACATTGCTTCTGTTTCCTCCAGATTTTTATGTGTCGTGTTGGAACCGCTGAAACCGCCGTCCAATCTGGTGTCGTGCATCAGCGCCTCTCCGCCCCTGGGATCCAATTCGTTCCGGCGAGCGGGACGCCGGCCATGGCGGCGGCCTCGACGGTGAGAGCGACGAGGTCTTCCGGCTCGAGATTGTGGACATGGCTCTTGCCGGCGGCATCGCGGCCCTCGTGCCAATCGTCATAAGCGCCGGCGGTGGTGCCGAGCACCTCGTAATCGGACTGCCAGTGCGGATGATTGTTGCCGAGCGCGACGAGCGCCACTGTGTCGCGCCGCGTCAGGCGCGCGCCCGCATCAAGCGCGGGGTCCTTCAAAAAAAGACCGATGATGCCACACATCGCGGCGATACCTCCCGTCCGAATTATTTTCTTGTCAGGAAAATATCATTAGTTTTGCGAAAACGCCAAGCGAAATTATGGGCGAGCGCCAAAAAAATCAGCAGGGCCCAAAATAAAATATAATAACATTAATGCGCATGAGAGAGACCCTGGCCTGGCTCACGCGCAACATCATCAATCATCCGACGCGTATACAAAGGAGCAGGATGACGGGGTCATCATCCTGCTCTCTTTGACCCTCTGATCCGGGATTTGGATATTGGAAGGGAGCTGGCGGACAGCGCCGTGCATCCCGGCTTCCTATGCGAAGCTTATGCGCTGGAAGACGCCGCCAACATCACCGCTTTTGGCGGGTGGCGCGCCGACCGCCCCAGCCTCGTCCAATCGTACCGCTTGGGCTCGCGCCACACCACGCGACCAAGCCGATCGCGCCGGTCACTATCAATTAGGCGCGCAATAAACGGTCGGCGGGGTCGCCAAGAGGACGCGCGACGGCGCCGGGCAATCGACACCGCACGGCGTGCCGTTCACATCGCGGACGAGATCGGCGAGCGCGTCGTAACTCCCATCCGGCTGCTGATAATTGCTCATCTTCAGCACGAGGCCCGGCCCGGTCTGCCAGCAATGCGCGCGCTGATGAAAATGGGCCGAAGCGGGCGCCGTCGCAAAGGCGAGAAGCGCGGCCCCGGCGAGGCAACAGCGAATGAACTGCATGGCGACCTCCTTTTATAAGCCTAGCGCATCCGCTTAACGCGGCAATGAAATTCGCGCTTTGAGCGAGATTAAATATTGGCAGGCTTAAAATCCGCTAGCTTCCTCCGGCTGAGAGCCTGGCAAAATCGCCGACGCATCCGGTCGCGCCGCGCGGACTCCCCACGCAACAACTGAAGCGTATCCTCTTGTTCTTTAAATATTCTTTTAGCAGACTAAACGCTCTTTTAGATGATCTCGCGGCGCACACGTAGGATTCTTCAGCCCCATAGAGGAGCTGAAAGTGAAGATCCTGAAATCCTGCGCCTTCGCCATGCTCGTTACTTTGAGCGCCGCGACATCGGCCGTGGCACAGTCCTCTCAATACCAGGATTGGCAGGCAACGACAGACAAGCGCACCCATAAGCCATCGGACGATGGATGCTGGAACTTCCACGAGAGCGCGCAGGGCTATGTCAATAGCTGCGGCGAATATATCCCGTCGCAGGACGATCTCGATTCGACCCCCGGCGGCGGCTAGGCGCCCGGACCGGCTCGGCGGACATCCCAAAGGCGGCACCGGCGCCAAGTGCTCGCCGACCAATCGGCCCTGTTGCGCCTAACGCTTGAAGTCCTCAGGCCGCCTCTTTTGCCCCGCCCACGAGCAGGACTTCGGCCGCGCCGGCTGCGCTGAGTTCCTCACGCGCCGCGCGCGTGTCGGCAGCATCGCCGCCCTCGGGCGCCGCCAGCACGACGAAATCCGCAAAGGGCGCGAGCGCCTTGGTCATCGGATTGCCAGGGAACGGCGGCGCCGCAAGCACGACGAAATCATAGGTCCGCGACAGCGCATCGAGGATCATGTCGAGATCGTCGGGGTTGAACTCCTCCTTCGAACCGAAGGGCACGAAATGCAACCGCGACGCCGCGTCGCGGTGGATCACGTCGGCGAAGCTGGCGTCGCCATCGAGCAGATCGGTCAGCCCCTTCATCTTTTCTTCGGTCTCTTGCGGCCCGACGAGCTTGGCGATCTGGCCGTTTCTGGAATCGAGATCGACGATGACCGGACGTCCCTCACGCGCCAGAGTGCGGGCGAAGCCGATCAGCGCATCGGTCGCCTCCTCGCTCGTGCCGAGCCGCGTCGCGACGATGTTGATACCTTGCGGCGCGCTGAATTTGGCGGCGAGTTTCTCGCCCGTCTCTTCGTCGCCCTCGGTTTCGGAGATTGTTTCCCCGTCCTCGTCCATCTCGCTGCTGCGCGCCCGGGCGAAACGCTTGAGCCGCTCGATGGTCGAGAGCGGTGCCGGACGACGCTCCGCGCCGACGACGCGCACCGGCTCATGGCCGTAATCGGGAACCTGCGCCTGACCGTCGAACAGAATCTCGCGCCCGGCAAGAGCACCGAGAGAAAGAATAAAAGCGCCGAGCGTGACAAAGCCGAGAATTAGCGGCTTCTTCGGGAACGAAGGCTGGTCCGGCGGAACCGCCACAGCGATCACGCGCGCATCCGCCGGCGTCGCGGCGGACTGGCGGGCGAGCGCCTCCTGATATTTCGCCGTGACGCTGTCGAGCTGATCGCGATAGGCCTGGGCGATCTGCTCAAGCGCCCGCAAATGCACTTCGTTCGCATTGGCCGTTGTCACAGCCTGTTTCTGCTGATCGAGCGCCGTCTCGATATTCGCGACCCTCGCAGCGGCGATCTTGGAATTGTTCTCCAGCGCGATGGCGATGTTGTCGGCGGCGAGCCGCAATTGCATATCGAGATTGGCGATCTCCGCGCGCAATTCGCGGATACGCGGATGGCCTGGCAGCAGCGTACCGGATTCGAGCGCAAGCTGGGCATTGGCTGTGACCCGCTGCTCGGCGATGCGGCGGATCAAATCGTTGTTGGCGACATCCGGCACTTCTGAAACCCGGCCCTGCCGCAGCAATTGGCGGATCAGTGCCGCTTTGGCCTGGCTGTCAGCCGCCTCGCTGCGCGCGTGGGACAGATCGGTATTGAGATCGGCAAGCTGCTGCGCGGTGATCGTCATATTGTTGTTGCCCGCGAGCAGTCCGGACTCGGCGCGGTAGCGCTCGACGTCGTCGGCCGCGCGCAGCAGCTTCGTCTTGAGATCGCCGATCTGACCGGCGAGAGCTTCGGCCGCACTCTTGGCGACATTGCGCTTGGCGCCCGCCTGACGCTCGAGATAAACGGCGGCGGTTTCGTTCGCCACCTTGGCGGCGAAGACTGGATCGTGCGCCCAGAAGTCGATCATCACGATCTGGGTCTTGGGCGGCGAATAGACGCCCAGTCTTTGTTCGAACGTATCGACGGCACGCTCCTCCGGCGGAACGCGCATCGGATTACGCACAAGCCCGAAGAGCACGAGCGTTTGCTGAAGCGCGCCGAGCCCTTTCGCCAGCGGATCGAGCTCGGGATTGCCGACAAGGCCGAGCTTCTCGATGACCTCGCGCGCCACATCGCGGGAGGTGATCAGCGCAACCTGGCTGCCGACCCAATTGTCGTCGATGGTGGGCGCCGTCTCCATCCCCTGCTCATTGCGCTGGGCGCGCGTCAGGTAGCTTTCCTGATTCTCCAGCAGAATTTGGGTATCGGCAGTATAGCGCGGCCGCGCCACCGTGACGTAGACGGCAGCGAGAAGAAGAGCCAGCAGAGTGGGGATGATGACCCAGCTTCGCTTGGCGTAGATCGCCGAACCGAGCGCCTTGACGTCCACATCGTTCGCCGACTCGTCAATCGTCATGTCCGGCTTGAACGTTCCGCCCATCCGCTGCTCCAAGGATCGCAATCGCGGCGCATGTTTGGCCACCGCAAGGCCTTTCGCCCTCCTGCTATCAAGCCGCGTTATGGTTGAAACGAGGTTAATTTTGGCAGCGCAGCGGCGGCCGAGAGTTAAGCTTTGTTAACCATGAGAAACTATAAACCGCTGCAGACCTGAGCTTCTCATCGAAATCTTCATCTGGTGGCAGTCGACATGTTGCGCGGTTTGGTCTCGGCAGGCTTGCTCGTTCTATCGCTCGCGCTCGCCGCCTGTGCGACAACGTCCTATTCGGCCTATTTCGACACCGATCCGGATGCGCCCTATACGCTCGCGAGCGGCGACCGCCTGCGCATCATCGTGTTTGGACAAGATAGCTTGAGCAATTCCTATGCCGTCGACGGGAGTGGACATATCTCGATGCCCTTGATCGGGCCGGTCCTCGCGGAAGGCGAGACGACCTCGTCGCTTGCACGAAAAGTTGAGGCGCGGCTGCGCGCGGGCTACATTCGCGACCCGCGTGTTTCGATCGAGGTCGAAGCCTTCCGGCCTTTCTTCATTCTGGGCGAAGTGACGACGCCGGGCCAATATCCTTATGTCAACGGCATGACCGCACAGACCGCGGTTGCCATCGCCGGCGGCTTTACGCCGAGGGCCTATAAGGACTCCGTCGATCTCTCGCGAATCATCAACGGGCACCCGTACACGGGTGCGGTACCCATCCTTCAGCAGATCAGGCCAGGCGACACGATTGTCGTGCGCGAACGCTATTTCTGAAGAGGGACAGACCCTCATGATGCAGCCAGCGCCCGCAAGCCGAAAATTGCGCATCCTGCATGTCTTGCGCGCGCCTTTGGGCGGCTTGTTCCGCCATGTCATCGACCTGACGCGCGAACAGACCGCCCGCGGGCATGCGGTCGGTCTCGTGACGGATTCTCTGACAGGCGGATCCCGCGCCGATGAGGTGCTCGGCGCTCTCGCGCCTTCGCTGGAACTCGGCCTTCTGCGCATCCCGATGCGTCGGCCGGCGCATATTCTCGACATTCCGGCGGCGTTGCGCGTCGCCGCGCACGCCAACGCCCTCGATGCCGATGTCGTTCACGGCCACGGCTCCAAGGGCGGCGCCTATGCGCGGCTCCCCGCCCTTCTCGCTCGCGCCGAGAAGCCGATTCGCGCCTATACACCACATGGCGGCAGTTTCAATTACCGCTCCGGGCCGCTGATGGAGCGCGCCTATATGACGATCGAGCGACTGCTGATCGCCGGCACCGACGTCTATTTGTTCGAAAGCGGCTATATCGCGCAGCAGTTTCGGCGACGCGTCGGCCCGACGACGAAACTCACGCGGATCGTCTATAATGGCTTGAGCCCCGACGAATTTGCGCCCGTCCCGCCAAACTCCGGCGCAGCCGACTTTCTTTACGTGGGCGAATTGCGCGCGGCCAAGGGCATCGACACGCTCATTGATGCGATCGCGCTGATCTCTCAGGGCTCGACAAAACCGCGGCTTGTTCTGGTGGGCAGCGGGCCGGATGAAGCCAAGCTTATCGAGCAGGCAACAGCGCGCGGCGTCGGCGAACAGGTCACCTTCGTGGGCGTCATGCCCGCTCGCGAGGCTTTTCGACTCGGCCGCACTCTCGTCGTTCCGAGCCGGGCCGAGTCCTTGCCGTACATCGTACTTGAAGCTGCGGCAGCGGAAATCCCGCTCGTCGCGACGGATGTCGGTGGCATCAACGAAATCTTCGGCCCTTATCGGGACCGTCTCATCGTTCCCGACGATCCGCAATTGCTCGCGGTTACGTTGCAAAAAGCGCTCGGGCGACCCTTGGAGCAGGTGCGGGCCGAAAGCCGCGCGCTCGCTGATTTTGTCAAGACGAAGTTCAAGATCAGCGACATGACTGATGCTGTCCTCGCCGGTTACGCCGAAGCGCTCGCGAATCGCCGCGCCCGCCGCACCCCCGCCAATTCCTTTGTCATTCCTTCTTCGTGAGCTTGCGGACAGGATGAAAAAAATCTCGCCCTCCGATCTGCCACAGCAAGATCCGCGCGACACGGCGAGCGCGCGGCGGCCGGATGCCGACTTGACCGCAGGAAAGCTTGCCAGCGCCGCGCGCACGATGCAGAGCAGCGTCAATGTCCCGGCGATCTCGCGCGTCGTTCTCGAAGGCCTCGTGCGCTTTACAGAATTTCTGCTGATCACCGCTGTCGGCTTCGCGGTGCACTTCATCCATCTCGCGCACGCCCAGGGGTATGGCCCGCAATATCTGATCGCCATGCCGCTCGTCAGCGCCCTTGCGATTCTCGCGATTCAGAGTTCGGAGCTTTACAAGATCAGCGCCTTCCGGAAATTCCCGGCGGACGGCCCGCGTCTCGCCGGCGCCGTGACGATCGTCTATGGCGGCGCGTTGGCACTCATCTTCTTCCTCAAGCTCGATGCGATCTATTCGCGCGTTTTCATGCTCGCCTGGTATCTCGGCAGCCTCGCGGCGCTCGGCGGCGAGCGCACGCTGCTGGCGCTCATTGTCGATCGTCTGATCCGCTCTGGTCGACTGGCCCGGCGCACTGTTCTCGTCGGCGGTGGCGGGGCGGCCGACACCTTGCTCAACCAATTGGCGACGCAACCGCAACCCGATCTCCAGATTCTCGGCATTTTCGACGACCGGACCGACGAACGCTCACCCGCCGTCGTCGCCGGCTTTCCCAAGCTGGGGACCGTCGATGACCTCATCGCCTTCAGCCGTCGCACACGCATCGATCTGATCATCTTCACGCTGCCGATCACGGCCGAGGCCCGCATTCTGCAAATGCTCGGCAAGCTGTGGGTTCTGCCGATCGACATCCGGCTCGCAGCGCACATGAACAAGCTGCACTTCCGGCCGCACGCCTATTCCTACATCGGCAGCGTTCCGCTGATCGACATTTTCGACAAGCCGATCGCCGGATGGGACATCATCCTCAAATATGCCTTCGACAAGATCGTCGGCGGCCTTTGCCTCATTTTCCTGGCACCCGTGATGGCACTCGTCGCCATGGCTGTGAAGCTCGATTCCAGGGGGCCGGTGCTCTTCCGCCAGAAGCGTTACGGCTTCAACAACGAGATCATAGAAGTCTTCAAATTCCGCTCGATGCGCACCGACATGCTCGACTTCAACGCCGCGACGCTTGTCACCAAGGATGATCCGCGCGTCACACGGGTCGGCCGCTTCATCCGCAAGACTTCTCTCGACGAATTGCCGCAACTCTTCAACGTCGTCTTCAAAGGCAACCTCTCGCTCGTCGGGCCGCGGCCGCACGCTTTGCACGCCAAGGCGGCTGAGCGGCAATATGACGAAGTCGTCGACGGCTATTTTGCGCGCCACCGGGTGAGCCCGGGCATCACCGGCTGGGCGCAAATCCACGGCTGGCGCGGCGAGACGGATACGCCAGAAAAGATCCAAGGCCGCGTCGAGTGCGATCTTTATTACATCGAGAACTGGTCGATCATGCTCGATATTTATATCCTGCTCGCGACGCCCTGGGCGCTTTTCAAGAACAGAAATGTCTATTGAGCGCGCGAGCCGCCACGCCGCGCGCGCGGCCCTTGCGCTCGCTCTCGCGACCGTCCCGGCTCATGCCGCAAGCCTGCCGCAGCTCAACGTCTCTCTTGTCGGCAATCCGCAAGTCGTCTTCGACATGATGCGCGAGGATTGCGATCCGCCCGACGTCACGCCCGACGTCAACGCCCGCGCCTTTCGCGACAGCTCTGGCCAGATCGTCTTTTTTGGCCTGCATTCGATCAATCGCGCCTTGCGCGGTCCTGATTTGTCGCATCTGAAGCTCGACTGCCATATCGTGCTGGACAGTGGCAACGACCCGAATCCAGCAGACTATAACGACCGCAATTTCATCGCCGCGACATGGACGGAGAACGGCCGCGATGTTGCCGCGCTCGTGCATCACGAATATCACGCTGACGATTTCGGCCGCTGCCGCGTCAAAGACCCGCTTGGCTGCTGGTACAATACTTTGGTCGCCTATCGTTCCGCGGACTGGGGGCAGAATTTCAGCAAGGCGTCGCCACTGGTCGTTGCCGCAGCGCCCTTCACGCAGGATGTCGGACAAGGGCGTCACCGCGGCTTCTTCAATCCATCGAATATATTTTCAGACGGGCGCTATGAATATTTCTTCGCCGCCACGACCGGGTGGGACGGTCAGCCCTACGGCGCCTGCCTTTTTCGCTCCGCCACGCCGCTCGACTCAGGCACGTGGCGCGCCTACGACGGACATGCCTACAATATCCGCTATACCGATCCCTACCGGCAACCTGACGCCGGCGTAAAGGCCTGTGCGCAGATCGGCCCCTTCACCTTTCCTGTCGGCGCGGTCGTGCGCCTGCGCCAGAGCGGCGATTGGCTCGCCGTTTTCGAGGCGCAACATAACGAGACACTCTTCCCAGTCGACGGCATCTATTATGCGACGGCGCATGATCTCCTGCACTGGAGCCTGCCCAAACTTCTGCGGGCTGGCCCGACCATCTCGTCCGATGCTTGCACGACGCCTGTCGCGGTTTCCTATCCGTCCATCCTGGCCGACGATTCTGAGGGGCGGAATTTCGATAATGCCGGCGAGGACGATGCTTTTCTCTATTTCGTCGCCATTACGATAAAGCACTGCCAGGCCGGTCCGCGTTTATTGCTACGGCAAAAGCTTAAAATCACGCCAGAGGCGGGTTAAGCTCATGACAATGACATCGATTCCGATAGCCCGGGGGCGCGGCGGCCACAAGCGGCAGATCACTTATCAGAATCTGCTCGATATCGTGTTCTCTGTTTGGGTCTTCGCCGGCCTCATGTCCGTCATCGAACCCTCGCCTTACGACTTCGTCGCGCTGCTGGCGATCCCGATGTGGTTCGTAGGCGGTTTCAAGATTCATCGCGTCCAGGCACTGATCCTGATTCTTTGGACGATTTTTCTGACCTGCGGCTTCATCGCGCTCATGCCTTATTGGGATGCATACGATTCCCGCCTCTATCAGTTGCAGACGCTCTATCTCATCATTTCGGTATTTTGCTTCACGCTCTACTTCGGCGAGCGCACGATTCACCGCGCCGAGCTTTGCATGAAGGCTTATACATTTGGCGCCTTCGTTTCAGCTTCGGTCGGCGTTCTCGCCTATTTTCATCTTATCCCCAAACCCGATCTGTTCGTCTTCGAAGGCGGCCGCGCGGCTGGCACATTCAAGGATCCGAACGTCTTCGGATCCTATCTCATTCCCGCGATCGTGTTCACGTTCCAGGATCTTTTGATCGGCGCCGGTATCTCGCGGATTTTCTCCTTCGCCGCAGCGGGTATGATGATCCTTGGCGTTCTGCTGTCTTATTCCCGCGGCTCGTGGGGAACGGCCATCTTTGCGGTGCTGCTTTTGATCTTCAGCTCCTTCGTGACAGCGGACACGGCCGCCAAACGACGGCGGATCGTCATCATGACGCTGTTCGGCCTAGGCGCTGCAATTCTGATCCTGATCGTGATCTTGTCGCAAGACAACATTCGCGAATTCTTCTTCGAGCGCGCCACGATGCACAAATATGACGAAGGATCGACTGGGCGCTTTGGCAACCAGCTTCATTCGATTCCGATGCTACTCGAAAGACCTTGGGGGTTCGGACCACTGCGTTTTCGCGTCATCTTCGATATAGAGCCGCACAACAGCTACATCGGCGGCTTTGCCAACGACGGCTGGCTTGGCGGAACAGCCTGGATTTTGATCGTTCTGATGACCTGTTTCGTCGGCTTCCGCCTAATGTTCGTTGCCTCGCCGTTCCGTCGCCTTGCCCAGGCCGTCTTTCCCGGCCTTTTCGCGCTTTTTCTGCAGGCCTTCCAGATCGATGTGGATCACTGGCGCCAGCTCTATCTCTTCTCCGGCATGATCTGGGGATTGGAGGCCGCGCGGCAGCGCTGGCGCGCCCGGAGCGCGAAAACTGCCGCTCCGCCCGCCGATACCGCGCCAATGGCCGCAACGGCACGGGAAGGCTACGGCTGAGGACGGTGCGGCCCTGCAATTCGGATCGACCACTGTCAGCAGCGTCGGCTATATAATTGAGCCGCGAGACGTTGCGCCCATCTGAGGCGAAAGAGGACATGACCAAAGCCACACAGATTTTTGCCGGCCTTGCCGCGCTACTTGCCGCCGCTGGCGTCGCGGAGGCCGCCGCAGCCGCCCACGCCCTCGCCAGCCCGCTCCTGAAAACCTCGTCCGAATTTCTGCTCGCCAACGCAGTGGGCGTCGTCGCACTCAGCGCCTTTGCGCAAACGACCGTGCGCGCCAGCCGTCTGCTTTGTTTCGGCATCGCCGTACTTATCCTCGGCACGCTGCTTTTCAGCGGCGAGTTGACGAGCCACGCCATCTTCCCGCATAGCCCGCTCGTTATGATCGCGCCGATTGGCGGCTCGCTGACCATTCTTGGCTGGCTGATTTCCGCCGCGGGACTTTTCACCGCCCCCTTGCATAGGCGGGATTGAGAGGACTGCGTCCTTCATGCACGCGATCGTCATCGCCGACTTCGCGGAACTGACAGGCGGCGCGCAGCGCGTCGCGGTGGAATCGGCGCGCGCGCTTGCCGAGGCCGGCGCCCGCGTGACCTACGTTCACGCAACGGAGGCGACCGATTCTCAATTGACCCACCCGGCGATCGAAACCATCTGCCTCCATCAGCGCGATGTCTGGACGCTCGGTGCGGCACGCGGCGCTGTCGCAGGGATATGGAATGCCGCTGCGGCGCAGAAAATGCGCGCGGCTTTGGCGCCCTTCGCGGGCGCGGCTGAAACGGTGATCCATCTGCATCAATGGACCCGGGCGTTCTCGCCCGCGATCCTTCCAGTCCTGATGCAGGCGAGACTGCCGCTGTTTATCACGGCGCATGATTACTTTCTCGCCTGCCCGAACGGTGTTCTGTTCCGCTTCGATCGCACCGCGCCATGCGAACTACCGCCGATGTCGTTGGCCTGCATTAGCGCGAACTGCGATCCGAGAAGCTATCTGCATAAGGCGGTGCGTGTGCTGCGCACGGCGGCAACACGGCAAAGCTTCGGTACGGACGAGGTCAATATGATTCACGTCTCCGACCGCGGCCGTGATACGCTCTCTCTGCTGTTGCCGAAAAATTGGCGCCATGATCGCGTCGATAATCCGATTTCCATCGCCAAGGCACCGCCGATCGATGCGAGCATGAGCGGGAGGAGCTTTGCTTTCATCGGCCGGCTGACGCCAGAGAAAGGCGTGCTTCTTGCCGCGCGCGCCGCAGCGGCCGCCAGCGCGCCAATTCTATTTGTAGGCGATGGCCCGGCGGCGGCGGGTATCAAAGCCGCGTGCCCGCACGCGGAGATCACCGGCTGGCTTTCTCCGGCCGCCCTCGAAACGCTGCTGCGCACGCATGTGCGCGCCGTCGTCGCGCCTTCCCTTTGGATGGAAACCGGCCCCATGACCGTTTACGAGGCGCAGGCTTTCGGCCTCGCGACGATCGTTTCCAATCGTTGCGGCGCGGCCGAGCGCGTGACGACGCAATCCGGCTTCGTGGTCGCGCCTACGGCCGCCGCGCTTGCTGAAGCCTTCACATGTCTAAAGGACGATCGTCTGGCGCAGGACATGGGCCGCGCGGCTTATAACAACTATTGGGTAGACCCGCCGACGCCGGCCGCGCATGCCCGGCGTCTTCTCGCGCTCTACGCAGTAAGGTGCCGGCCGGGCCGTGAGGCTCAAGGTTACTGATTGGCAAAGCTTTTCGCTTACGCAGAACCGCGTTGCAGCAGTTTTGGAACGGGCTATTGAAAATCGTCATTGTTGCCGATCATGCCCATGTCAACGGCGGGCAAGCTAAGGTGTCGATCGAGAGCGCAAAGGGCTTGGCGCTGCTCGGCCACGATGTCGTCTATTTCGCCGCGGTCGGGCCGGTCGACCCCGGCCTTGCGGCAGCCGGTGTTAAGGCCATAGTGCTCGACCAACCCGATGTGACCTCGGCCCAGTCGCTCACGCGCTTCGGCGTCCAATGGCTATGGAATTTCGCGGCGGCGCGGAAGCTTGCCGAAGTGCTCGACGCCTGCGATCCGCGCGAGACGATCATTCATGTCCATGCCTGGGCCAAAGCGCTCTCGCCCTCGATCGGCCCGGTTTTGAAACGCACGAAAGTGCCGCGCGTCTTCACAATGCACGAATATTATCTCGCCTGCCCCAATGGCGGCTTCTACGATTATCCGGTCGCGCGGCCCTGCCTGCGCCGGCCGATGTCGCTCGCCTGCATCGCGCACAATTGCGACTCGCGCAATTATATGCGCAAGCTGATGCGCGTCGGCCGGCATGAGCTGCTCAAAAGCGGGATGCTTGACAGTCTCAGCGACGTCATCACCATCAGCCACCTGCAACGCGAGATTTTGCAGCCCTATCTGCCAACCGGCGTGCGCTATCACGACATCGCCAATCCGATCGATGTCGCGCCGCTGGGCCAGAAGCCGCAAGCCCCGCTCGGAGACTTCATTTTCGTCGGGCGCATCTCGGCGGAAAAAGGCGCAAAAATATTCGCCGAGGCGGCGCGGCGCGCCGGCAAACAGGCGGTCTTCGTCGGCGACGGACCGGCGACCGATGAATTGAAGGCCCTCTATCCCGAGGCGAGGATCGTCGGCTGGAAATCTGCCGCCGAGGTCAAGCAATTGATGCGCGCGGCGCGGGCGCTCGTCTTTCCCTCGGTCTGGTATGAGGGCCAACCCCTGACTGTGCTTGAATCGCTTGGTCTCGGCACGCCGGTCATCGTCAGCGATGTCTGCGCCGGGCGCGAGGCTGTGAAGGACGGCGTCAACGGCCTGTGGTTCAAATCCGCCGATCCGGATTCACTCGCCCAGGCGCTGCACCGGCTCTCGGACGATGACACGGCACGGCAGATGTCGCGCGCCGCCTATGACCTCTATTGGGCGGAACCGCTCACGCTCGAACGCCACCTTGATGCGCTTGTCGCGCTCTACCGGGCCGTCCTCGGAGAAGCGCCACAACCCGCCGCGAGATTTGACGCCTCGCGCCAGATTCCCTAAGCATCGCCCAGCAAACATCCTAAAGCGGCGGACGGCGTGGCAAGCGAACGAGCCGATGACCCGCGCGAAGGCGCGCCCCAGGCACGCATTCTCGTGGTGGAAGACGAACCGCTCATCGCGATGATGCTCGCCGACATGCTCGAAGATCTCGGCTTCGTAATCGCGGCCTCCTTCGCCCACGTCGCGCCGGCGCTCGAATTTCTCGCGCAGAGCGATGTCGACATCGCCTTGCTCGACGTCAACCTCGGCGACGAAAAGATCGATCCGATCGCCGATCTTCTCGCCGCGCGCGGCCGCCCTTTCATCTTCACGACGGGATATGGACGAGCCGGGATTCCACCCGCCCACGCCAACCGGCCGGTGCTGCAGAAGCCGTTTCAGATCAGTCATCTTGAGGCGACGCTGCGCGCGCAACTCAATTTACGCGGCCGTCCTTGACCCCTATCAGTCGCGGGGACGCGGGATTCGGGCGCCGTTGTATTGCTGCTGCTGCGAGCGGTTGCCGACAAAGGCCTGGCCAAGATTGACCATACCGATCGTGTCAGGGCCGGGCATGGAATCGGGATCGTTCGGCAGCGGCGGATCGGCAACGCCAAAATGCGCGGCGGCATCGCCCAGGCCGCCGCCGCCACTGCCCTGCCCGCCGGACAGAGCCGCATAATTCGCGTCGAGCGCCTGCAACGATGTCTGGCCTGGCATGGCGATATGGTCATGACGCCCCCTTACATGCACAGTGAAGCCTGAGCGCAGCATGAGCTGGTGGCCCGCGTCATTGGCGACGTCGATATGGCCGTAGTGCGACATGACGCTCACGCCATCTGGGCCGACACTGACCGTCATCATGCCGCCGCGCACGCCGATCGTCGCGACCGGCGTTAGCACCTTGACGCCGGTTGTGTGGCTGATCTGGCCGCCGATGAAGCGCATGACGCCCTGCGCCATCGTCGCTGTCATGACGCCCCTTCCGGTCGCGGGGTCGTAGACATATTTGTCGATGACCAATCTCGAATTGCGGCCGATCGACAAGGTGGTGCGGTCAAGGAAGAGGATGTTCAGCGTCCCCTCGCCGCCGGTCTGAATGAGCTCGTTGGCGATGACGCGCGCGCCGATCACCATATTTCGCGTCTTTTCGCCGGGCGGCGTGCCGAGCGAAAGCGGCGTGGCGGCGCCAACATCGCCGACGACTTGGGCCGCAGCCTCGCCAGGCGGCAGCGCCAGGGCGGCGAGCGCAAGCGCGAGCATTGGCGTCCATGATCCCGCGCGGCTGATCTGCATAGGCTTCGCTCCCTGCTTCAGAATCGCGCCGTCGGTCCGAACAGGACCGTCAGGTCGTCATTGCTGAAATTCGGCAAGTTCGAGTTCGTCCGCGCATATTGCATCATGCCTGACAGGCCGAAATTCGCAGTGATCGGCATATCGAGCATAACGCCGCCGTAATAGGCGAAATCGCACCGACGAACATATGGATTGACGGCTGGGTCCGGTGCGTCGAACGCATCCCACAGCGCGCTGAAATAGGGCATGACGGTCCATTGCAGCGGCATCCAGGGAAACGGCGGCGCGAATTCCTCGTGAAACGAGACCTGGAATCCGCCCTGGTTGAAGCTCTGCCACGGGTTGACGGCGCTGGCGCGCGCATAGATCGGCCGCACATCGACAGACATCAGCTCGGTAAATCTATAGATCCCGTCCGCCGACACCGAGATATAGTCGCCATCCCCGAGAGCAGTGATCTGATAGTGGCCGGGATTGTTGACGGAGAGGTGCCGCCATTCGATATCCGGCTCAACGGACCAGTCCCGCGCCGTATCGAAGCCCAGGGTAACACCAGCGCCGCCGGAATTGAGATAGGACGTGCCGCCGATCCAGGAGAGATTGCCGACGACATAGGGCTTGATCGTCACGCCCGGCCAATTGGCGGGATCGAGCGCGAGCCGCGGGCCGATGTTGGCCTCGACGTAGCCAAGGTCGAATTGCGAGAGCGAGAACTGGCCCGTCCCGTAGCCGATGAAGCCTGTCTCGATCCGGTCGCCGCGCTGATTTTCGAGATCGTAGATATTGCTGATCTTGGCGAGACCGAAGACCTCGCCGTCGGATTGCTGCGGGACGTTTGAACCCTGCGGCGCATTGTGCCCGAAGAGGCTGAGGAACCCCGTATCCGGCAGCGCCGCGACATTCGACTGATAACCAATGCCGGTTTGCAGAAAGCCGGCCCAGCGCATCGGCTGAAGCTGCTTTTCCGCCTCTGGCAGATAGGCCGTCAGCCGCGCCCGCAATTGCACTGGAAGATCGGGCGCAGCCCCCGCCGCCTTGAAATAATGCACGGCATTGTCATAGGAGCCGAGGCGAAAATAGAGCGTGGCCAGTTCGAAATTCGCGCGAGAGAGATGCGGCGCGAAGGCCAGCACCCGTTCCAGCGCCGAAATCGCCGCCTCGTAATCGCCGAGCGCCTCCGATACTTGGACATATCGAAAGACGAGGTCGAAATTCTTCGGCGCGTCCAGAGTCTCGGCGAGCAGTCTCGCCTGGGCGGCGACGAGAGCTTGATGGTCAGCGCGGCCGTCCGCCTGCGCAGCGAGGGCCACGCCAACGGAAAATCCCAGCCCAGCAAGAAAACGCTGGAGCTTTCGCACGATAGCGCCCCCACGCTTGACCGCCTCGTCACGAATCCGCGGTCTTGTAACGTCAGAGCAACTCTAGAGGCCATTGGGATTCCAGCAAGAGGCTGCTCGCGCGGAAGCCGATTCTTGTTGCGAGTGTGGCTCCTTCGCACTTATGCACAATTCACGGTCTGCCAAAGACTTAGCTGCGGCTGGGGTTGATTTTGCCGCGCAACCTGGCCACACAGTGCGTGAGCGACGAGCCGGAGCCGCAAATTCTGCCGCGCCAGTCCAGAAAATATAAAGATGATCGATTCTAGTGGGTTAGAGCTGAATTTCGTGGTCCCTTGGGGGCCTAGGCACCGTCCCTCCCGGGCTCTAGTCTATGGGAAGAGCACTGCGCGGCGCTAATACGCCGACCTATGGGCTTTGAACGCCAATGATCGAAATCGCCTCCGGCGCAAGGACGGAGCCCTTGGTTCGCAAGAGCCGGGCAAAAGCTGGCGCCGCCGTCGTGCTGGCCCTTGTCCTGGCGTTCGTCGCCCTCTGGTCGGTGCAGCGGCTCTTGTCGGCCGACCTTCTGAGCCGGGAAGTCGCCGCGCAAATTCAGCGTGCGACCGGGCTTTCGACCAAAATCGCGGGGCAGACGGAATTTCGTTTCCTCCTCCGCCCCCGCCTGATCATCCGCGATATTCATATTTCCGACTCTTCGGGCGCCACGAGGGTCGATGCGCCCGAGGTCGTCGGTTATCTGCGTCTTCTCCCGCTCCTCGTCGGCCGCTTCGAAATCGGCCAAGCGGTCCTTTACCAGCCGAAATTCTACGCAAGCCTCGACCGCCCGCCGACCGGCCGCGACGGCGACATCCAGAGGGCGGCCAAGGCCTCGACGGATGATTTCCCGCGCCTTCAGGCACCGCTCGGGACGATCGACATCGTCGATGGGCAGGCCCAGCTCCTGACAAAGAAACGCGCCTCGAGCATTGCCCTCGATGCGATCGACGTGCGCGCGAGCTGGCCGCGCCTCGGCGCCTCGGCGAACTTTGCCGGGCGCCTGACCTACCGCGACGAGGCCGTGCGTTTTCAGGGCTGGTTGGAACAGCCGCTCGAGATTTTGCGCGGTGGCGATTCCGCCGGCGTTTTCCAAATTAAGTCTGACCTCCTCACCTTCTGGACCTCCGGCCACCTCTCCGGCGGCCCCAAGGTCGAATATAACGGCTCGATTTCAGCGACCGCGCCATCGCTTCGCACGCTGGCTGAGACGATCGGCTATTCGTTCTCCAAACACGGCACCTTTGCCGATCTCTCGCTCTCCTGCGATGTCGATGTCGCCGCCGGAAACGCGACCTTCACCAATCTGTCGTTGCGCCTCGATGGCAATGATTATGAAGGCAATCTCGAAATCCAAGATGTCACGCACATCCCGCAGATCTCGGGGACGCTCGCGAGCGATTTTCTCGACGTCACGCCGTTTCTGACCGGCGTGCGCGAGCCTGCGGTCTCCGGCGGCCTTTGGAGCCGCAAACCGCTGGATCTTCCGCAGCTCGATCTCGCTAACCTCGACCTGCGCGTTTCCGCGACCCGGCTGCGGCTGTATGATTTGGAGGTGCATGACGCCGCTTTGTCGCTTTTGACCAGGCCCGGGATGATCGATCTCGCCTTGGCCGAAGCGACCTCCAACAATGGCGCGATTCGGGGCCGCTTCGCCCTGACCGAAAAGGATCACGTCTTCGATCTGCGCATTAACGGCGGCGGCAGCGGGATCGACCTTCAGCCGATGGTGTTCGAGGGCCAGCGCTCGCTGTCAGGCTCGCTAGATGCCTCGATCCGGCTCGAAAGCTCGGGCCAGGATGTTTACGCTCTGATGCAGGGATTAAGCGGCGAGGCCGCATTTTCCGCGAGCAGCGGCTCCTTCAACGGCGTTGATCTGATCCAGACCTTGGCGCACGCCAATGGCCGCAAGCCGGGGGAAAAGCTCGATGCCGCGCCGGGATCGACGAGCTACGATCACCTGACGCTTAATCTTGCGCTCGCGCACGGAGTCGCGGCGATCTCGGATAGCCAGATCAGCGGCCCGAATTTGCAGCTTGGCCTTGCCGGCACGATCGATATTGGGCGGCGTCAGCTCGATATCCTGTCGCTCGCCGAGATCAACGAACCGGCAGGCAAGGCATCCCGCGCGATGCCGGCGCACTTCGAGCTAAAAGGGCCTTGGTCAGCCCCGCGCTTCCTTGTGGCTCCGGCGAACTTCGTGCTGCCGAAGACCGTGCCGCACGCGGACAGTCTACCCTCTACGACGATGTCGCCGCCACCCGCGCAGGAATAAGCGAAATCAGCGGTCGTCGCGCAAGGCCTCGGCGAGCCGCGCCTCCAGAACTTGCGGTTTGCAAAGGACCAGAGCACCGCGCGTCTTTTCCAGCAGACCTTCCTGCGCCATGGTGGAAAGTTCGCGCGTCACTTGCTCGCGGCGGCAGCCGATCCGCGCCGCAAGCACATGATGGAACGGCGGCGGCGTGACCGAGCGTTCGCCCGGCCGGCCCGGCCGCGGCCCGGCCATCCGCAGCAGTTCGGAATAGAGCCGGTGCTTGAGATCGAAAATAGAATGTTCGGTCAATCGCGCGTTGAGCTCGCGCACCCGCGCCGTCAGCAGATGCAGCACGCGGTCGCAGACTGTCGACGACGCGAAGATCACTTCGCGGAAGACATTGGCCGGCATGATGCAAAGCTCAGCCTTGGTCAGCGCCGTCACATTGGCCGAGCGCTTCGTGCTATCGATCGCCGAGAGCTCGCCGAAGAATTGACCGGCGCGCATTTCGGCCAGAATCACTTCCTTGCCCGCCTGGGTGCGGATCAAGATCCGCACCTCGCCGGCAATGATAAAGTAAACGTCAGAGGTTTCGTCCTCGTAATCGATCACGACCTCGCCTTCATCGAACCGGCGCCAGAAACAGCGGCGGTCGAACCGGTCGAAATCGAGGTTGGTTACGTCCTTGAAGAAGGGAACGCGCGCAAGGGTCTGCATGATCTTTGCCCCCGACGCCGGTGCAATTTCACCGGCGCGATATTTTAGTGACCGCCGACCTTGAGCAAAGCGTCGTCAACGCGCGGGCAACCGCATAAGCGGCTTGGCCTTAGGCGCTCGCCAACTTCGCCGCTCGCAATGTATTAGCCATAAGCATGGCGATTGTCATCGGCCCGACGCCGCCCGGAACCGGGGTAATGGCGCCAGCGCGCGACAAGGCCGCTTTGAACGCGACATCGCCGACGAGCCGGGACTTCGGTCTGCCCTGCGCATCGACGCCTTCGCCCGGCACGCGATTGATGCCGACATCGATGACGATAGCGCCGGGCTTGATCCATTCGCCAAGCACCATTTCCGGCCGGCCCACAGCAGCGACGACGATGTCGGCGCGGCCGACGATCGCCGGTAGATCGCGGCTGCGCGAATGCGCGACGGTCACCGTGGCATTGCGCGAGAGCAGCAATTGCGCCATCGGCTTACCGACGATGTTCGAGCGGCCGACGACGACGGCATCCGCGCCCGCGAGGCTGACGCCGAGCGCCTTCGCGGCCTTTTCGAGCAGCACCAGCGAGCCAGCCGGCGTGCAAGGGACCAGCGCGCGGTCGAGATCGCCAATCGACAACAGGCCGGCGTTGAACGGGTGGAAGCCGTCAACGTCCTTCAGCGGCGAAACGCGCTCCAAAACGCGGGTCGAGTTGATCGCCGGCGGCAACGGCAATTGCACGAGAATGCCATGGATCTTGGGATCGGCGTTCAGCTGGTCAATGAGCTTCAAAAGCTCGTCTTCGCTCGTCGCCTCGGGCAGATCATATTGAACGGAATGGAAGCCGACCGTCTTGGCCGCCTTGCTCTTCGAGCGGACATAGACCTGGCTCGCCGGGTTTTCGCCGACGAGAATAACGGCGAGACCAGGCTGGCTTTTCTTGCCGGCCCGTGCGGCGGTCTCGGCCGCAACCTCGGCGAGCACCACCTCAGAGGCAATCTTGCCGTCGATGAGGAGCGCCTTCTCGCCTGAAGGCCGCAAAATATTTTTCTCCAATCCTGCCGCGTCCGTCGCCAAAGCCATTTAAAGCGTCTCCCTGGTTGCAATTTCGCCTATCTGTCAGGTTTCTGCCCGGCTGCCAAGCCGGTCCTGGTCCCCTCAGGGTGCGGCTTTATAGCGGTAGTGCGCTGCATGGCGGGCCACGGCACCGGGCGGCAGGACGCGCATCGAGGGCTTGCTGAACAGGTCGCCGGCGAAATCCTCCGGGTCGCCGAAGCCGGTCCATTGCTCGATGCAGAGATAGCCATTGCCGGGCCGGCACCAGACGCCCCAATGGGCGAAATCCTCGGCTTCGATCGCGATGGCCGCACCGTCCGGCGCCTCGAAGCGCAGGCTGGTGCTTGCCGCATTGAGCAAGCAGAGGGCGTCATTGTCGAAAAGGCCCGGGGCAAGCGGCAGGACGGCGCCTTCGAGCGGCAGGGTGCGGGTGGCGCGCGCGATCAGCCCGCCCGGCGCGATCCGCGGAACGACCGGATTTTCCGGCACAGCGAAATGAAGCCGGTAGTCCGCCGCCAGACCTCCGGCAAAGGGCCAGCGGAAACCGGGGTGGAGGCCGCAGGCATAAGGCATCGGCCGGTCGCCCGCATTGGCCACCGTGAGCCCCGTCGAAACCGACCCCTCCGCCACTGCGTAATCGACAGTAAAAGTAAAATCAAAAGGATAGAGACGCCGTGTCGCCGCGTCGCTGGCGAGTGCGAAGCGCGCCCGGTCGGCCTGCCGTGTGACGAGACGGAATTCCCGCTGGCGGGCGAAACCATGCAAGCCCAGCGGATAGGTCTTCCCTTCGACGCGGACTTCGCCGTTGCGGGTCCA
>JARLIV010000138.1 GCA_031291555.1 Methylovirgula sp.
CTCGACGTCGGCACCGGCACCGGCGTGCTCGCCATCGCCGCGGCGAAGGCCTTTCACCGGCCCGTCGCCGCAGGGGTCATCGATGCCGTCGCGGTGGCGACGGCGCGCACCAACGCAAGGCGCAACGGCACCGGCGCCTTCGTCCATGTCGTCGAGGCGCGCGGCATCGACCATCCCGCCCTCAAAGGCACATTCGATCTCATCACTGCCAACATTCTCGCTGCGCCCTTGCGCAAGCTCGCGCCGGCTTTGGCCAAGGCGCTCGAACCGGGCGGAGAGATCATTCTCTCCGGCCTCCTCGGCCGTGATGTGCCGGGCATTATCAGCGCCTATCGCACGCAAAACCTGCGGCTCATCGCGCGGCTTGACATCGACGGTTGGGCGACGCTTTTGATGCGCGGCTAACAGAGAAAGAAGAATGAGTTCAGACCAAATTGTCATCGTCGGCGCCGGCCACGGCGGCGTGCAGCTTGCGGCCTCGCTGCGCGAGGAAGGATATGGCGGCAAGCTGATTCTTCTGGGCGATGAGAAGGATTTGCCCTATCAGCGCCCGCCGCTCTCCAAGGCCTATCTGAAGCGCGCGACGCCAGAGGACGGCGTGCTGCTGCGCGGGCCGGATTTCTATGCCCAGAACAACATCGACCTCCTGCTCGGCGAGCGCGCCGTCGAGATCGACCGCGCGGCGCGGCGCCTGCGTCTCAAATCCGGCAAGGTGCTCGACTATTCGCGGCTCGTGCTGGCGACGGGCGGCGTGCAGCGCCGTCTGCCGATCGAGGGCGCGCATCTCAACGGCGTCTTCTCGCTGCGGACGATGGAAGAGGCGCGCGCTTTACGCGATTGGCTCGAGACCTCGCAGAATATCATCGTCATCGGCGCGGGCTTCATCGGCCTCGAATTCGCCGCCACCGCCGCCTCGCAAGGCCGCAAGGTCGATCTCTTCGAACTCGCCGACCGGCCGATGGCGCGCGCGGTGACGCCGCAGACCTCGGCTTTCTTCGCCAAGGCGCACAAGGCCTTTGGCGTCAATCTGCACTTCCGCAGCTCGATCACCGCGATCAAGGGCGAGAACGGCAAGGTTTCCAGCGTCGTGCTGAGCGACGGCACGAGCCTGCCCGCCGATATGGTGCTGATCGGCATCGGCCTCGTGCCGAGCGACGAACTCGCCCGCGCCGCTGGCCTCGACGCGCCGAACGGCATCAAGGTCGACGAAAAGCTCACGACTTCGGACAAGAACATTTTCGCGATCGGCGACACGGTCTACCACTACAATACCCATCGCGGCGCTGAGATGCGGCTTGAATCGGTGCAGAACGCGACCGACCAGGCGCGCACTTTGGCCAAGCTGCTCGTCGGCAAGCCCGCGAATTACGACCACGTGCCCTGGTTCTGGAGCGACCAAGGCGATCTTAAATTGCAGATCGCCGGCTTCCTCGACGAGAGCGACAGGATCGTGCTGCGCGGCTCCTACGAAGACCGCGCCTATTCGCTCTTCGGCTTCAAGAACGGCGTTTTGACCGGCGTCGAATCCGTCAACAAGGGAGGCGACCATATGCTGGCGCGGCGGCTGCTCGGCGAGCATATTCCGGTGACGCCCGAATTCATCGCCGACCCGGCATCGGACCTCAAAGCGCTGCTGCGGCCGAAAAAATAGTTGGGCGCGGCAGCACGATTCAGTTGATCTCTTTCTGATACATATTCTCCGCCGCGTTGAATATGCTCCGCGAAACGTCAGGCCGCAGGCGCACCTGCGCTTCAAAAAAGTAGAGGTGGCGGGAGGCCGTCATCAAGAATTCGGCGACCTTTCTGGAGGCCGCCCGGCGGAGCATGGGAATCGGACCCAAGCTCACGGCGTCAGACAATCGTGTCATTTGTTCATAGAACGGCGAGGATTTTGCCATCCGCCAAAATTCGTCATGTTGCGGCGTTTGTGTTTGATGCTTGATCCAAGGTTTTGTTCCACCGACGAAATGCGTGATCCAAGGATCGGTTTCGCACGATGCGGCAATAGCCGCGACTTCTTCGTCCTTGATCGGCTTTGGGTGGTAGGCGAAAGCGTTCCAGCGCGGATCGAGGCGTTTATAGTCGGTTTGAAATACGAAGTTCAGCGCATCCTGATCCGCGAATAAAAATTTTGTTTTTGGCGAGAGGAGAAGCGACCTGAGCTGAGCGGAATAGCCGCCACCGCGCCACTTCGCGCAATCGATGAGCAAGACGCCTGCGTTGAAATAGCCCAAGGGGTCGGACACGAGCGACGCAACATGCTTGGCGAACTTGCTCTGCGGTGCGCCGCTGCCCGCCGTCAGCTCCATGAGCAGATAATCGGCGGACGCCGCCATAACACGCCCATCCATATTGAGATCGAAGAGCGCGTCGAGCGGCCTGCGAACGATGATGTCGCAATCCAAATAAAGGATGCGATCCGGTTCGGGGATGATCTCCGGCAAATCGACGCGCACGAGAGTCGCATGCGAAGCCACAATCGACTGCGAGAGATCGGCATCAAACAGAGCGGACGTGGGCGCGCGCACCGGCCGAAAATCGAAGAACTCGGAATTCAGAAGGCGCTGCGCGTCACTTGGGATCGCATCGTCCTCGCAAGCAATCGCGTGAAAGACGATCTGCCGGCCGGGCTTCATCGCCTGCTTGATCGACCAGGCAAGAACCAAGGCCGGGATGGCCATCGCCCTATCAAAGGTACATGCGACATGAATAGGCTGCACGATACGCCTCGGACTCGGCCGTTTTAGGCTCGAACTCTAGCCCCTGGGCGCGAGAGGTGGCAACTACGTTAAGTTGCAGAACGCACCAGATCACGCGCTATGGTGTATGATAGCCCATTATAATTAAAATTTATGTTATTTTTCGTTCCGGTTCCGCCTTAGCTAAGCGGGCGCTGGCGGCCTTGCCGTGACTTCGCGACGTGTCGGGTTCAAACATGCCGCCCCAGCACTTCGCGCACGGCGCGCAGCAGATCGGCCTCGGGCACGGAGAATTGCGCCTTGGTGCGCAGCTCCAGATAATCCGCGCGCTCCTTCGAGGTGGCGGCGAGTTCCGCGCCGAGCACGAGATCGCGGATGGCAATCTCGCCTTTCTCGCGCTCGTTCGAGCCCTGAATTACGGCGCAGACGGCGTTGCGCTTGTCGGCATATTTCAACTGCGCGTTCATGCCGGAGGAGCCGAGATAAAGCTCTGCGGCGATGCCGGCGTTGCGCAGACGCGCGACAAAACCCTGGTAGCGCGCGAGTTCGCTCTGATCGAGGACGAGGACAATGACCGGCCCGCGTTGCGCCGCGCCCGCGACGATCGGCGAATTGATCGCCTTCAGCGCCGCATAGAGACGCGAGACGCCGATGGAAAAGCCGGTCGCCGGCACGTCCTCGCCGCGAAAGCGGCCGACGAGGCCATCATAACGCCCGCCGCCACCGACCGAGCCGAAGCGCACGGGGCGGCCGTCCTCTTCCACGATCTCGAAGGTCAGCTCGGCCTCGAAAACGAGGCCGGTGTAATATTCAAGGCCGCGCACGACAGTCGGATCGATCCGCACGCGTCCGTCATCATAGCCCGCAGCAGCAATCAGATTGCCGATTGCCTCCAATTCGGCGCGGCCCTGCTGGCCGATTTCGCTTTCGGCGAATTTGATGTCTCCGGCGCTGACGCGATCTTCCCAGGATTTGCCGGGATCGATCAGCGCAAGAATGAAACTGATCGCCGCTTCGTCGAGACCGGCGCCCTTGGTGAAATCGCCGCTCTCATCCTTGCGGCCCGGACCAAGAAGCTGGCGTACGCCCTCGACGCCGAGGCGATCGAGCTTATCGATCGCGCGCAGCACCGTGAGGCGGCGGCCGAAATTCGCGGCGCCACCAAGCTCGATCGCTTCCAGGGCGCCATCCAGCACCTTGCGGTTATTCACCTTGATGACGTAATCGCCGCGTTTGACGCCGAGCCGTTCGAGCGTGTCCGCCGCCATCATGCAAAGTTCGGCATCGGCCGCGATAGAGCTTGTGCCGACCGTGTCGGCATCGAATTGCATGAACTGGCGGAAGCGCCCCGGGCCCGGCTTTTCGTTGCGGAAGACGGTGCCGGCGCGAAACGAGCGATAGGGCTTGGGCAGCTTGTCGAAATTCTCCGCGACATAACGGGCAAGCGGCGCGGTCAGATCATAGCGCAGCGACAGCCATTGCTCGTCGTCGTCCTGGAACGAGAAGACGCCCTCGTTCGGCCGATCCTGATCCGGCAGGAATTTGCCCAGCGCCTCGGTATATTCGATGAAGGGCGTCTCGACCGCCTCGAACCCGTAGAGCTGATAGCTTTCCTTGATCGCCGCCAGCATCCGCTCGGTCGCGGCGATCTCGGCCGGACCGCGATCACCGAAGCCGCGCGGCAATCTGGCCTGGGTCCGTGACGTTTTTTTAGTGTCATTCATTCTGCGCAAAACCTTTCCGCCGCGCTTCTAAGCTATCACCGGCGGAAGCGAAAGCGGGCGCGGAAGGAGCCCTTGGAGGCGCCGTAATCGCGCCCCATATGTCCGTCGCGGGGCAAACCCGAACCACGGGAGAGAATCATGTCACCCGAAGAACGCCTGCTGCTGACCGGTCTTTTCGACCGCATCAAGGGGTCCGCCAATGTGCCGCGCGATCCCGAGGCGGAGGCGTTGATCGCCGACGCCGTCCGGTCTCAGCCCTATGCGCCCTATTTCCTGGCGCAGGCAGTCATCGTTCAGGATCAGGCTCTCCAGGCCGCCAACCAGCGGCTCGATGACTTACAAGCGCAGGTCGAGCAGCTTCAGCAGGGGCAGGGGCAGCAGCAGCCGGGCGGCGGCGGCTTCCTCGGCAGCCTCGGCTCGATCTTTGGCGGCGGCCCCTCGGCTGCGCCGCCTCCACCGCCGCGTCCCGCGCAGCCCTTGCCTGGCGGCCCCTGGGGCCAGGAGACGCAAGCGCCACGCGGCTATCCGCCCCAGCAATCCTATCCGCCGCAAGGCGCGCCATGGGGCGGCCCACCGCCCGGCGGCGGCGGCTTCCTCAGCGGCGCATTGCAAAGCGCGGCCGGCGTTGCCGGCGGTGTTCTGCTGGCCGACTCAATCCGCAACCTCTTCGGCGGTCACGCCGGCGGCCTGGGCGGGCTCGGCATTGGTAGCGGGCTTGGCACCGGATTTGGGACCACCGTGCCTGGCCTTGGCACCGGCGGCGAGACGATCGTCAACAATTATTATGACGACACTGGCCGCGATAATGCGAATGACGCTGATTTCTACGACGATTCTAGCAGCAACAGCGACGACTTCAGCAACAACGACGACGGTTCATTCGACGTATAGTTGCAAGTTCCGGCGTATAACACGGGCCTCGCCGTATATGCGGCGGGGCCTTTTTATTTGTAAATCTGCACCGGATTTTTTCCCAGCTAGACCGGAACGATTTTTCTGCTCGCCCGTTATTTAGCGAGTGCGCATGACATCTCGCGCGCCTGCTCGGAGTGGGGGAGCTAATGATGGCCAGCCGCGCCCGGCCGCGCGATAGCGCGATCAAGCCCCTAGGGCCGGAGGCAGAGATCATGGACGATTCGCTCTCGGCGGGGCGGAGCCTTATGGCGCCTGCGCCGGCCCGGAATTGGGCGCTTTTTCTCGACCTCGACGGAACCCTGCTCGACATCGCCGCGACGCCTTCGTCGGTCGTCATGCCGCCGACCCTTGTCCGCGACCTGCAGGGCGCGGCGCGCGCGCTGAACGGCGCGCTCGCCATCGTCAGCGGCCGCGCGCTCGGCGAAATCGACCGTCTCCTGCATCCGCTGCGTCTGGCGGGCGGCAGCGAACATGGCGCTGTCATACGCCTGCCGGACGGCACGCAGGACCAAACCTGCGTGCCGGTCCCGCCAGGCTGGGTACAAGCCTTCATCGAATTGCAACGCGCCTGCCCCGGCGTGCTCATCGAGGCGAAGCCGCATAATCTCGTCGCGCATTTTCGCCATGCGCCCGCTGCCACGACGCAGGTGCGGCGCCTGGCCGAAGCGCTTCTCACCCGCGAGCCGGACGCGTTTGAATTGCTCGAAGCGAAAATGGCGATCGAGATCCGCCCGCGCGCGGCGACCAAGGCGCGGCCCGTCCATCGCCTGATGGAACTCACGCCCTTTGCCGGCCGCTATCCCGTCTTCGTCGGCGATGATGTGACGGACGAGGACGGTTTCGCCGCCGCCCGCGCCCATGGCGGCCTTGCGCTCGATGTCGCGACCTATTTCGGCGGCGAGCCGCAGGACGTGCGCCATTGGCTTAAACGCGTCGCCGATCTCTGAGGTTGTACACCAATGCAAACGCTCGAGCTTGCTGCCATCGGCAATTGCGCGATTGCAAGCCTCATCGACCGAGGCGGGCGGCATGTGTGGTTCTGCTTTCCGCGACTTGACGGCGATCCTGTCTTCTCGGCGCTCGTCAACGGCGACGATCCGCAGCAGGGCTTCATGGATGTCGTCGTCTGCGACGCAGTCGAGGCCAACCAGCGCTATCTCCCCAATACGGCGGTGCTGGAAACGACGATCACCGACCGCCACGGCGGCCAGGCGCGCATCATCGATTTCGCGCCGCGGGCGCAGCGTTTCGGCCGCAGCTTCCACCCGCCGCTGCTCGTGCGGCGCATCGAGCCCGTCACCAAGCGCGTGCGGCTCGCGGTGCGGATACGCCCGCATTTCAATTACGGCGCGACAAAGCCCGCGATCAGTTTCGGCAGCAATCATGTGCGCTATGGCGGCGGCCAGATGGCCTTGCGCGTCACCGCCGACATGGCCATCGCCTATATCCTGGAGGAGGCCGAATTCGCGCTCGACCGGCCTGTCAATCTCTTCATCGGCCCCGACGAATCCGTGCCCGAGGCGCCCGATTCCCTCGCGCAAAACTTCCTCTCTGCGACGATCGAGGATTGGCGCGCCTGGGTGCGGGGCCTGTCGATCCCCTTCGAATGGCAGCAGGAAGTCATCCGCTCGGCCATCACGCTCAAGCTCTGCAGTTGCGAGGACACTGGCGCGATTGTCGCGGCGCTGACGACTTCGATTCCGGAAGCCCCGCACACGGCGCGCAATTGGGATTATCGCTTCTGCTGGCTGCGCGACGCCTTCTTCACCGTCGGCGCGCTGAACCGGCTCGGTGCGACGCGGACGATGGAAAATTTCATCCGCTTCATTATCGACGCCGTCCTGCGTGAGAACGATATCGCGATCGCGCCGCTTTACCCGATCTCCTCCGGCACAAGTTCCGAGGAACGGTTCGCGCCGAGCCTTTCCGGCTATCAGGGCATGGGGCCGGTCCGAATCGGCAATGCCGCCGTCTCGCAAATCCAGAACGACGTCTACGGCTCGATCATCCTGACCGCCGCGCAAATGTTCTGGGACACGCGGCTGACCTACAAGGGCCTTGCGACGCTTTATCGGCAATTGCGCGGCATGGGCGATTTCGCGGCGCGCCACGCGCTGACGCCCGACGCGGGCCCCTGGGAATATCGCGGCCGCTCCAACATCCACACTTATTCCGCCGCCATGTGTTGGGCGGCCTTGCATCGCCTCGCCCTGATCGCCGAGCGGGTCGGCGAATCCGCCGAGGCCGCCACATGGGAGGCACAGGCAACCAAGCTGCGTGCGGAAATTCTCGACCGTGCGACGACGCCCGAGGGCTGGCTCTCCGGCGTCCTCGATACGCCGGTCACCGATGCGACCTGCCTGCTGCTGCCGGAGATCGGCTTCCTGCCGGCAAACGATCCGCGGATCGGCAAGACGCTCGACATCATCGCGCAGCGGCTCATGCGTGACGGTTTTGTCATGCGCTACAACGAGGCCGACGATTTCGGTCATCCGGAAACGGCCTTTCTCGTTTGCACCTTCTGGTATGCCGATGCGCTCGCCTTCGCCGGGCGGCGCGACGAGGCGCGCGAGATTTTCAAGAACGCGCTATCGGTCCGCAATACGGCGGGGCTGTTGTCGGAAGACGTCCTCACCGGAACGCGGATGCTCTGGGGCAATTTTCCGCAGGCCTATTCGCATGTCGGGCTCATTCATTCGGCGGCGCGCCTGTCGCGGGGCTGGGAGGAGGCGTTATGGCGCGCGTCGTGATCGTCTCCAATCGCGTTCCGCTGCCTTCGCAGGGGGCAAAGGCCGGCGGGCTGACGGTCGCCTTGCGGGACGTGTTCAAACAGGGGGCGCTCTGGCTCGGCTGGAGCGGCGAAATCGCTGCCGAGACGGCGACATCCGCCAAGATCCACAATAGCGGCAAGCTCGATTTCGCGACGATCGATCTCTCCGAGGACGATTACCAGCACTTCTATGTCGGTTTTGCCAATTCGGCTCTCTGGCCGCTTTTGCACTTTCAGCCCGGACTTCTCGAATTCGACCGCGAGGATTTCGCAGGCTACCTCCGCGTCAACGCGGCCTATGCCAAGGCGCTCGCCGAATTGCTGCGGCCGGACGATCTCATCTGGGTGCACGATTATCATCTGATCCCGCTCGCCGATGCCTTACGAGCGCTCGGCGTCAAGAACCGGATCGGTTTCTTCCTGCATGTGCCGTTCGTGCCAGCAAGCATGTTCGGCATTCTGCCGCCAGCCGAGCGCCTGCTGCGAATGATGTGCGTCTACGATGTGGTCGGCTTTCAGGCGCGCCAGCATCTGCACGATTTCGAGGATTGCCTGCTGAGTTTCCTCAATATCGCCCGGCAATCCGGTGAATCGATCTCGATCGACGGCCGCGCGGTGACCGTCCGCGTCATGCCGATCGGCATCGATTCGCGCGGTTTCGCCCGGCGGGCCAAAAAGGCGGTTCTGGGCCGCACCGCGCATCGCCTGCTCGAAAGCATTGCCGGCCGGGCCTTCATGATCGGTGTCGACCGGCTCGATTATTCGAAGGGGCTGCCGAACCGATTCGAGGCGTTCGGCTATCTGCTCGACCGCTTCCCCGAACATCGCATGAATGTGACCTATCTCCAGGTCGCCGCCCGCTCGCGCGAGGATGTCGCGGAATACCAGCGCCTCAAGCGCGAACTCGACCGGCTGTCCGGCGAGATCAACGGCCGTTACGCCGATTTCGACTGGCAGCCCTTGCGCTATATGACCCGCGCGGTCTCGCGCGCGAGCCTCGCCGGATTTTATCGCCAGGCGCGGGTCGGCCTCGTCACGCCTTTGCGCGATGGCATGAACCTTGTCGCCAAGGAATATGTCGCCGCGCAAGACCCGGACGATCCCGGCGTGCTGATTCTCTCGCGTTTCGCCGGCGCGGCCGAGGAATTGACCGAAGCGATCGTCGTCAATCCCCATGACCCGGAAGAAATCACCGAGGCGATGCACGCAGCGCTGACCATGACGCTCGACGAGCGCAAAGACCGGCACGAAAAACTATTCGGGAAAATCTGCCAGACGACCGCGGT
The DNA here is from genome assembly GCA_031291555.1 of Methylovirgula sp. GTDB lineage: Bacteria > Pseudomonadota > Alphaproteobacteria > Rhizobiales > Beijerinckiaceae > Methylovirgula. The sequence continues at coordinate 9,395 of JARLIV010000138.1, forward strand.
GACCTACTGCCGCGACTTCCTCAACGCGCTGGCCGGCACCGCGACAAGCACCGACACACTCACATCACAATGACCTTGGTGCCGACGCCGACGCGATTGTAAAGATCGATGACGTCCTCGTTCATCATCCTTATGCAGCCGGAGGAAACATTGGTGCCGATCGAGTAAGGCTCGTTGGTGCCATGGATGCGATAGAGCGAGGCGCCGAGATAGAGCGCGCGGGCGCCAAGCGGATTCTCCATGCCGCCCACCATATGGGTCGGCAAATCCGGCCGGCGCTTCAGCATTTCCAACGGCGGCGTCCAATCCGGCCATTCGGCCTTGCGCGAAATCTTCTCAACGCCCGACCAGGCGAAGCCCTCGCGGCCAACGCCGACGCCGTAACGCAGCGCCTTGCCGTCTTTCTCGACCAGGAACAAGAACTTGTCTTTTGTATCGATGACGATCGTGCCGGGCCTCTCGGAGCCGGGATAATCGACTTCCTGGCGCAGGAACATCGGATCCACGGCCCGCTGCGGCTCGCCCGGCTGCGCCTCGGCGCGGTAAGCGGACGCCGCAGGCTGGTTATAGGCCGCGCTGCGGCCGCCTGTGAACAAAAGCTCGAAAAATCCGCCGCCATAGCTGCCGGGAGGCGGCGCGGCACTCGCCATTTGGCGATTTTCGGGATTGTTATAGGTTTGCGCGGCAGCCGGAAGGACAAGAACCAGCGCGGCAAGACTGGAGAGCGCCGCGCCAAACCAGGTGGATGCGCAGGGTTTCGACATTGTGCCACCCCAAAAGATAAGATGCGCATTTATAACCTAGAATTTTGCCGCGTCGCTCACATCCGATTGTTGTGGTTAGGAAAGCGATAACGCTAACGCGCGCGGCCCTATGGTGAAGGATGGGTAAATTAGACCCCTGGTTTCTTTTAGCAAATTCGCCAATCTTCGTTGGCCGGCCGCTCCCGGGGTGCTAAGACTTGTGCGTGATCCGATTCATGCGACTTGCCCCCTGGTTGGCGATTCTGATCATCGCCGTGGTTTCGCTGACTCCCGGCGCATTGCATCCGCATGCGGTTTCGTCGGAACTGGCGGAGCGCTTCCTGGCGTATTTCCTGACCGCTTTGATCCTGGCGATCCGCTTTCCGCGGCCGGCTGCGGGTATTGAGATCGCCGCCTGGCTCAGCATTTATGCCGGCGGCCTGGAAATCCTGCAGCTCTTAATTCCGGGCTGTAACGGGCGCTATGGCGATTTCGTCATGAGCTCGCTCGGCGCCTTGTGCGGCGTCGCTTTCGGCCTGCTGGCGACGATCTGGTGGGAGCGTTCGCACAGCCAGACCGCCGACACGAAAACAGGCCATATCGCTTAGACGCGATTGTAGACGTCCTCGATCCGGACGATATCGTCCTCCCCGAGATAGGAGCCGGTCTGCACCTCGATCAATTCAAGATCGATCTTGCCCGGATTGGCGAGGCGATGCACGGCGCCGATCGGCAGATAGACCGATTCATTCTCGTGTACCTGGATGACTTCGTTGTTGCGCGTGACTTCCGCCGTGCCGCGCACGACGATCCAATGTTCGGCGCGATGGAAATGCTTCTGCAGCGAAAGCCGCGCGCCCGGCTTCACGACGATGCGCTTGACCTGATAGCGTGGCCCGTTATCAACGGATTGATAATAGCCCCAGGGGCGATAAGAACGTTTGTGCTCCAGGGCCTCGCGGCGGTTCTCGGCCTTGAGGCGATCGACAAGCTGTTTAACCTTGTCGCCATGCGCGCGGTCGAGCACGAGGACCGCGTCCTGCGTCGTCACCACGATGACGTTATCGACGCCGACCACGGTGGTGAGATGTTCGTCCGAGCGGATATGGACGTTCGACGCATCGAGCACGATGCCGTTGCCGCGCACCGAATTGCCTTGGGCATCATGCTCCGACAATTCATAGACCGCCGCCCAGGTGCCGACATCCGACCAGCCGATATCGGCCGGCACGACCGCCGCCTTGTCGGTATGTTCCATCACCGCATAATCGATCGAGATTTTCGGCGCGCGGGAGAACGCCTCCTTGTCGAGCAGCAGAAAATCGAGATCCTTGCGCGCCTTGGCCAGCGCCTCGGCCGCGGCCGCTTGCACCAGCGGCGCGAATTGGCGCAACTCCTCCTGCATCACATCGGCGCGGAAGAAGAAATTGCCGGCGTTCCACAAATAGCCCTCGGCGACGTAACGCGCGGCGGTTTCCGCATCCGGCTTTTCGACGAAGGCCTCGGCCTTCAGCACCGTGCTGTCCGTAAGCACCGGCTTGCCGGTCTTGATGTAGCCATAGCCGGTCGCGGGCTGCGTCGGCTTGATACCGAGCGTCACGATATAGCCCTGCGCCGCCGCGGCAGCGGCCTCGCGGCACGCGGCGAGGAAAGCCGCGCGGTTTCGCACAATATGATCCGCCGCGAAAATGGCGACGATCGTGTCCGGCGCGATTTCCGCGGCGAGCTCCGTGCCGACGGCGACGGCGGGGGCGGAATCGCGCCGCACAGGCTCGAGCACGACGCGCGCGGTGCGGCCGATCTCCTTAACCTGCTCGGAAACCAGGAAGCGATAATCCTGGTTGGAAATGACGATCGGCGCCTCGAACAGGGATTCGTCGAGATTTTCGAGCGCCAATTGGAACGTCGAACGCGAGCCGAGGAGCGGGATGAATTGTTTCGGCAGGCTCTCGCGCGATTCCGGCCATACGCGCGTGCCGGAGCCGCCACACATGATGATGGGAAGAATTCTCACGTCCATGTCCTTGCGGATACTCCCGCGCTTGATTTCAACAACTTAAGCCATGCCGCGGTCCGCGGATAGGCGTCGACGCAAATTTCGGGCAGAGAGTTTAATCCTGTGCCAACCCTGTCCAGAACGGCTTGACGTCGAAAAGCGCCTTGCGCGCCTTCTCCGCCCCTTTCTCGAACTGGCGCTTGCCGCGGCGGCGCAATTGGGCCGCAAGTGTAGCACCCGCAGCGACGGCCGCGGCATCCGCCCGCACACTGCCTTCATCCTCGCCGAGCCCGGCGAAATAGCGCTGCGCCATCTCCGCGTCGTTCTCCTCGCCCAGGAAGGCCTGCAACTTCTTCAAAGCCGAAACGAAGGCGCGCAGCCGCTTGCGGAACGCTTTGCCTTCAGTGCCGGCCGCCAAACCATCGAAAAACTCGGCGCCATACCGCAGATTCTTGGCACGGATCCGCGTCTGGTGCCGCTCTGTGGGGCTCGCCTCTTCGAGTTCCGCACACCGACGATAGAATTTTGGAACGCTTTTGCTGAATTTCCGCTGAACGAAATTGCCTATCGGCTCGGCGCGAGCGCCCGCGCGCGCGGCATCCGATGTCCAATCGCCAGTCTCGATCCAGGTGATGACGCGCAGCAGCGAATCTTCCGTCTCGGGCGCGTTCAGAACATCGACGAGTGCCGCATAGGCCTTCGCCTGCCGCGCCTCAAGCAGTTTACGCACCGGCGCCACGGCGGGGTCAGCCTCCTCGCCAGCGAGGCGCGCGAGCAGGACGTCGATATCCCGCGCTGCGCGCAAAGCATCTTTGATCCGGCGCAGATCAGCCTTCACGGCCTTGACGCCAGCGCCCGCGATCAGGGAGCTGAATAAGCGCTGCGCGGTGGAAAAGCGGCGCAACGCGACACGGCATTGATGCACGCCCTCGGGATCATGCAGCCGACGCACGCGCACCTGCGCCAGCAGGAAATGATCGATGGCGGCATGCGCGATCGCCTGAAAGGCGGCAGCCGTCGACATATCCGCCATGAGCTGCGGCGTGATGGCGGCGGGGAATGCAACATCTTGATGTCCCGCCGCCTGATAGGCCGTAAGCGCCAGCGTTTCGCCAGTCAGGCGCAGC
>JARLIV010000139.1 GCA_031291555.1 Methylovirgula sp.
CGTCTTGCCGCAACCATTCGACCCGACGAATCCGAAAATTTCGCCGCGTTCGATCGTGAAGTCGACATGATCGACAGCCGTGAAACTGCCGAATCGCCGCGTCAGGCCGTGCGCGACAATGACGTCCTCGTCGTGATCCGGAGGGCGGGGCGGAATCGTGAAGGCGGGGTGACCGCGGCGGCGCTCCTCCGGCAGAAGCGTGATGAAGCCCTCCTCCAGGCTCGCGGCGCCGGTGCGCTTCTTCAAGTCTTCCGGCGTGCCTTGGGCCAGCGCCCGGCCGGCATCCATGGCGATCAGCCAATCGAATTGTTCGGCCTCGTCCATATAGGCGGTGGCGATGACGATGCTCATCTGCGGGCGCGCCGCGCGCATGCCGGAGATGAGCGTCCAGAACTGTCGGCGCGACAGCGGATCGACGCCCGTCGTCGGCTCGTCGAGGATCAGCAGGTCGGGATCGTGAATGAGCGCGCAACACAGGCCGAGCTTCTGCCGCATGCCGCCGGAGAGCTTGCCAGCAGGCCGGTCGCGAAAGTTTTCAAGCCCCGTCGCCTTCAGCAGAACCGTGATCCGCGGTTCACTCTCCTCACTCGATTGGCCGAAAAGCCGGCTGAAAAAGGCGATGTTCACGTGAACGCTCAAGTCCGGATAGATATTTTTGCCGAGCCCTTGCGGCATATAGGCAATGCGCGCGCAGATCGCCGCGCGGTGACGCGCATCGGCGATATTTCCGTCGAGAACATTCACCTCGCCGTCCTGCACTTTCCGCACGCCCGCGAGCAGAGCCAGGAGGGATGATTTGCCGACGCCGTCCGGGCCTATCAGCCCGACGACGACACCGCGCGGTATGTCGAGCGTCACGTCGTCGAGGGCGATGAGCTTCCCATAGATCAGGGAAACATCGCGAAACACGCCGATCGGCTGCTGCGCGGGCATTATTTTGTGATCACGTGCAGCGAGTCCGGCCATTCCGTATTCCGATCGACCCGCACATAAGCGATGCCCGGCAGGCCCGTCCTGATCTGCGCCAGGCGCGGCGCGAGAAACGCCTTGTCGATACGTACCTTGACCCGGAACATCAGCTTGTCGCGCTCGTCCTTCGTCTCGACCGCCTTGGGCGTGAATTGCGCCTGGGTCGCGATGAAGGAGACATGCGCGGGGATGACAAACTTCGGAAAGGCGTCCAGCACGATCCGCGCCTCGTCACCGACGCGCGCGCGGCCGGCATCCGCGGTCGGCAGATAGACGTCCATGTAGACATTGGTGAAGTCGAGCATCGTGAACACTTTGCCGCCTGCGGGGAGAACCTCGCCGACGTTCGAGATGCGATATTGGATGCGGCCCATTGTCGGAGACACGAGCGTGTCGTCGGCGATGTTCACCTTATAGAGCTCGACCTCGAATTTGGCAGCATCGAGGGCGCGGGCCGCTTCCCCGGCGCGATTGTTCGCCGCGGCGAGCGCGGCGGTCGTGCTGGTGAGCGCCTGCTCGCGCTGATCGAGAAGTTCGTAAGTCGCAAAGCCGCGCTCGACGAGCGCATTTGTCCGATCGAACTCTTGCTTGGCGAGTTTTAGCTGCGCTGTCTGATCCCCGACATTGGCCTTGGCTTCGTCGAATGTTTCTTGCGCCTCTTGCACTTGCGCTTCGGCCCTGTTGAGCGAGGCCTGGACGTCGCGAATATCCATCCGGGCCACGATCTGGCCGGGCGAGACGAGATCGCCTTCGTCGACGAGAAGCTGCGCAACCCGCTCGGGAAACTTCGCATCGATGTCGATCTCTTCAGCCTCGACGCGCCCGTTGCTGAAGACAATGCCCGCGGGCCACGGCGGCGGGCGGAAATATTTCCAATAGATTCCGCCACCCGCCGCGCCGGCGGCCATCAACACGAGGACAGAGATCCAAAGCCAGCGCCGGGACCGGCGCGGGCGCCTAATCTCCGGGAGATGACCGGGAAGCGGCGCGACCTCTTTTGCCGCCGGCAAAACCTCGCCCTCAAGCGGCGTGGCTTGCGGGGTGGCTTGGTCAATGGAACGATCCGCTGCCGTCGCCGCCATATCGATATTCCTCGGCATCGCGTCACCCATATACCTGCATTGCGCGCCGACAAAATGGGACGCCGTCTGAACCGCATAGGTGCACTGCAACAAGCTAAGCGTATTTTACAGAAACTCTCTTGATTTCGATCAAGCACACCAAGCTGTTACGGCATAGAAATTGCGACTTCGCGCCGCCGCAAGGGCAGAGCCTCAGCCTTATGTCGAAGCTTGATTGCGTCGTAAAAGAAATCGCCGACGAGATGCGGCAGAGACCGGATCGCGGCGCTGTCGCGGATTACATTGCCGAGCTCGCCCATATCGATCCAAAAGCCTTCGGCCTCGCCGTGATCGACGCAGACGGCGAGCTGGCATGCGGCGGCGATTGCGACACGTCCTTCTCCATTCAAAGCATATCCAAGGTCTTCACGCTGACACTCGCGCTCGGCAAGGTTGGCGACAGGCTTTGGCAGCGCGTCGGCCGGGAGCCTTCAGGCAGCCCCTTCAACTCGATCGTCCAACTGGAGCGCGAGCGTGGCATCCCGCGCAACCCGTTCATCAATGCCGGCGCAATCGCGGTGACGGATGTGATACTCTCCGGCCATCAGCCGCGTGAAGCGCTGGGCGAGATACTGCGGTTCATGCAGTTCCTTGCCGACGATCCGTCGATCACGATCGACAGCGCGGTGGCGGCCTCGGAGGATCGCACCGGGTTTCGCAACCGGGCGCTGGCCAATTACATGAAATCCTTCGGTGTGCTCGAAAACCCCGTGGATTTTATCCTTGGGGTCTACTTCCACCATTGCGCGATTGCGATGTCGTGCCGGCAGCTCGCCTTGGCCGGGCGCTTTCTAGCGCATCAGGGCCGCAATCCCTCGACCGGCCTCTCGGTCGTCCAGCCCGAGCGCGCCCGGCGTATCAATGCCATCATGCTGACATGCGGCCATTATGACGGCTCGGGCGAATTCGCCTACCGCGTCGGCCTGCCGGGCAAAAGCGGTGTCGGCGGCGGCATTTTGGCGATTGCGCCGGGCAAGGCCTCGGTCGCCGTCTGGTCGCCAGGGCTCGACGCCTCAGGCAATTCGCACCTCGGCCGCATTGCGCTCGAGGCGCTCACCAATAGAATGGGCTGGTCCATTTTCGGCGGCTAGCGCACAGCGCTTCCCGGCCAAACGGAATCATCTGGCAGACAAAAAATCGCGCCGCCTCAATAGCCGCGGCTCACGAAGCTCTTGGCCTGCGATTCATGCTCCGCCTCGGCCCACCAAGGCGCGGAGTGTGAGCTGTAGATGGGAGCCTCTTCCGCCTGCATCGCGGATTCGTGATACCAGCCGCTCCCGCTGGGCGCCGTGAGCACCCCTCGCTCTTTCAGGCCAGCCTCTTCGCGCCGCGTGTTCTCCCCGCCACGCCCACCCGACGGGAAGGCGACAATCTTGGCAGAGCCAAAATATGAGTTCGGTTCCATCGCGTATCTCTTCATCGCGTTCGACGTGAGCAGATCAACACTCTACCAGCGATTCCTACAGCCGAGACTACCACCTTTTAGGCGAAATGCAGATTTTGGAGTCAGATCGGCACGATCCAAGGCATTTTCAATGCCCTTCGCGCCCAGGCCAACGCTGCAACAGCCGCCCGGTTGCGGCCCCTCGCTGGCTGATACCACTCTCACATCTTGCGGAATTTCAAAAATGCATCCTATGCAGTCCAGACCGGGAGAAGGATCGCGTTCGCTGGCATCAAAAATGCTTAAAAAGGTGTTCGTGCTTAAAGAACAAGCACTCCCTGCCGGTAAAAATAACGGCCCTCCAACCTTCGCCGTAAAGAGGAAACTTTGTGATGACGAAGTACAAGCTCGAGTACATATGGCTCGACGGCTATACGCCCGTGCCGAACTTGCGCGGAAAAACCCAGATCAAGGAATTCGACGTATTCCCGTCACTGGAAGATCTGCCGCTCTGGGGTTTCGACGGCTCTTCGACGAAGCAGGCCGAGGGTCATAGTTCGGACTGCGTGCTCAAGCCGGTCGCGGTCTATCCGGACGGCGCGCGCACCAATGGCGCGATTGTCATGTGCGAGGTTCTGTTGCCCGATGGCAGCCCGCATCCGTCGAACGGTCGTGCGACCATCCTCGACGATCCCGGCGCGTGGTTCGGCTTCGAGCAGGAATATTTCTTCTACAAGAACGGCCGTCCGCTCGGCTTCCCCGAGGCCGGCTATCCGCCGCCGCAAGGCCCCTATTACACCGGCGTTGGCTACAGGAACGTCGGCGATGTCGCCCGCAAGATGGTCGAGGAGCATCTCGACCTCTGCCTCTATGCCGGCATCAACCACGAAGGCATCAATGCCGAAGTGGCGAAGGGGCAGTGGGAATTCCAGATTTTCGGCAAGGGCTCCAAGAAGGCCGCTGACGAAATGTGGGTTGCCCGCTACCTGTTGCTGCGTCTGACCGAGAAATATGGCGTGGATATCGAGTTCCACTGCAAGCCGCTCGGCGACACCGACTGGAACGGCTCGGGCATGCATTGCAACTTCTCGACGACCTATCTGCGCGAAACCGGCGGCAAGGAATATTTCGAGAAGCTGATGAAGGCGTTCGAGGAGAACCGCGAAGAGCACATCGCCGTCTACGGTCCGGACAACCACATGCGCCTCACCGGCAAGCACGAGACCGCCTCGATCCACGAGTTCAGCTACGGCATTGCCGACCGCGGCGCATCCATCCGCGTGCCTCACAGCTTCATCAAGAACGACTACAAGGGCTATCTTGAGGATCGCCGCCCGAACTCCCAGGGCGACCCCTACCAGATCGCTTCGCGGGTTCTGAAGACGATCGCTTCCGTCCCGACGGGAAGCAGCGTTTCGGCCGCCGCCTGATGCACTTGTCGCGGCGTGGTGCCCACGCCGCGACCATCGCCCGCGGGCGATATCCGGACCCGCCGTCTTAAGACGCGGGTCCAACTTTCCGATCCAGCCAACAAATAAATTCATTTGAGCGCACCGCCGCAGACGGTCCGTCGCGGACGCAGCGCCGTTCCCGCCCCCTTTGTGCGCCGCGATCCCCCCTTCCCTCGCCCTGGCAGGCGGGCATGGGCTCGGCCGGCATGGTGCAAAGATGTTGTCATTTTCCGCAGCGGCTGTGCTAACAGCACTTTTCCAGAATTCACCCGCTTGTCCGGAGAGCCGACATGCCCCCTTATCGCTCGCGCACGACGACCCACGGCCGCAACATGGCCGGCGCTCGCGGCCTCTGGCGGGCGACGGGCATGAAGGATGAGGACTTCGGCAAGCCGATCATTGCCGTCGTCAATTCCTTTACCCAATTCGTCCCCGGGCATGTGCACCTGAAGGACCTCGGGCAACTCGTTGCCGGCGAAATTCAAAAGGCCGGCGGCGTCGCGAAGGAATTCAACACAATCGCCATCGACGATGGAATCGCGATGGGGCACGACGGGATGCTTTATTCGCTTCCGTCGCGCGAACTGATCGCCGACAGCGTCGAATATATGGTCAACGCGCATTGCGCCGACGCGATGGTGTGCATCTCCAATTGCGACAAGATCACGCCAGGCATGCTGATGGCGGCGCTGCGGCTCAACATCCCGGCGATTTTCGTGTCGGGCGGCCCGATGGAAGCGGGCAAGGTCGTTCTGCATGGCAAGCAGACCGCGATGGACCTAGTCGACGCGATGGTCGCCGCCGCTGACGACCGGGTGAGCGATGAAGACGTCAAGGTCATCGAGCGCTCGGCCTGCCCGACCTGCGGATCGTGTTCCGGCATGTTCACGGCCAATTCCATGAACTGCCTCACCGAGGCGCTTGGCCTTTCCTTGCCGGGCAATGGCTCGACGCTCGCGACGCACGCAGCGCGCAAAGGCCTTTTCGTCGAGGCGGCGCATCTCATCGTGGATTTGACCCGCCGTCATTACGAACAGGACGATGCCGGCGTGCTGCCGCGCGCGATCGCCAACTTCACCGCTTTCGAAAACGCGATGACGGTCGACATTGCCATGGGCGGCTCGACGAATACGGTGCTCCATCTGCTGGCCGCCGCGCGCGAGGCGGAAGTTCCGTTTTCCATGACGGACATCGATCGTCTTTCGCGGCGCGTGCCCTGCCTCTGCAAAGTGGCGCCGGCGAAGTCCGACGTGCATATGGAGGACGTTCATCGCGCCGGCGGCATCATGGCGATATTGGGCGAACTCGACCGGGCCGGATTGATTCAGGCGGACGTGCGCACCGTCCATTCATCGACGCTTGCCGAAGCTTTGGAACGTTGGGACGTTCGACGCACCAAGAGCGATTCCGTGCGGACCTTCTATCGCGCGGCGCCGGGCGGCGTTCCGACGCAAACGGCATTTTCGCAAGATCGCTATTTCGACGCGCTGGATCTCGATCGAGAGCGCGGCGCGATCCGGGACAAAGAACACGCCTTCTCGCAAGACGGCGGCCTAGCGGTGCTTTACGGCAACCTGGCGACGGACGGCTGTATCGTGAAGACCGCGGGCGTGGACGACGCGCTTCTCAAATTCGCCGGCACGGCGCGCGTTTTCGAGAGCCAGGACGCGGCTGTCGACGGCATCCTCGGCGGGACGGTCAAGCCCGGCGATGTCGTGGTCATCCGCTACGAAGGCCCGCGTGGCGGCCCGGGGATGCAGGAGATGCTCTATCCGACAAGCTATCTGAAATCCAAGGGCCTCGGAAAGCTCTGCGCGCTCGTCACCGATGGCCGGTTTTCCGGGGGATCCAGCGGGCTTTCCGTGGGTCACGTCTCGCCCGAAGCGGCCGAGGGCGGCACCATCGGCCTCGTCCGCGAAGGCGATCTTATCGAGTTCGACATTCCCAATCGCCGCATTCATCTCGCGGTGAGCGATGAGGAGCTCGCGGCGCGCCGCGCGGTTCAGGATCAGCAAGGCTGGCAACCGGCCGAGCCGCGCAGGCGGGCAATCTCGCGGGCCTTGCGGGCCTATGCGGCGACGACAACCAGCGCCTCCGAGGGTGCCGTTCGGCGCATCTGATTGTGCCGGAATCTTGTGTCAGCGACGCCGAAAGCGCGCCGCTACGCCGTGGTTTGGGGTGTCATGCGTCTCGTCATCAAGACATGCGCCACGCCCCACGCAACCGCGTCCCACGACACCGCCGCCATCTGCGCCAGCATCGGCGCAGATGTTCAATAGGCGTTTCAATTTCACTTCAATGCTGAGAAATCTGTTGGCGCGAGTATTTGATTATGGATGCTCGCCACGAGGGGTCCATCGCGTTCGCTTTCGTCGCGGATTTTGTGCCAGGCAGGATCGTTTTGAAACGCTGTCCACTTCCTCTCGCGATCCGCAAGCGAATCCCACTGCAAAATGTAGCTTAGCTCGTTGCTAGAATCGCCAATGAGCGTCGTCCAGAATCCTAGGGGACGGATACCCGACTCTTGCCAAAGCGGCACAAGCTTATCTCTAAAGCGGGCTTGAAGCTTAGCCATCCGACCGGGAACAGGTTGATACACGCGCAGTTCGTAAATCATCGCTAGAATCTCCCGCCACAAGCAAAGTGTCTTTCGCTGGACTTAGGAGCGAGGGTCGTCTGCGGGGTCCAAATATTCGAGGCCGAGCGGACCGGTGCCGGTCACTTGACTGATGTATTCACCGGACTTGGCCCAGTGAAAGTGCGCGGTATTACCCGGCAGCACGATGACGCTTCCCGGTGGATATGCGTTGAGTTTTGTTTCGTCGAAGTGATCGCCTAAGCCGATGTAGAAAACGCCAGATATGACTGTATAGATGCGGTCCTCAGGGTGTCGGTGCGGCATCAGCTTTACGCCGCGAGGAACCCTTACTCGAATCACATAGGGACCGGGCTGCGAGGGTCGGCCAACCAAGACGGCAAGTCGCGCCGTAGCTGGAAAGGCAGCAAACGGCTGCCAGTCGACCTCTTCGGACAGAATCGCTTTGAAATTGCCTTCGCCCGGTTGATGCTTCTCGTCCATTGCGGTCTCCTCTAGAGAGGTCTCACTGCGAGAAATCACCTTGTCTAGCTCACCTTGGAATGCCCGCTGCCGGCTGGAAGCATGGCGCGGGTCGCGCGCTTGCCAAGCGAGACACCCCCTCATCCTGGAGCTAGGAGCCTAGTCCGACGACTCCGCATTTGGCGTCACAAGGATGTGACGACGGCTAAAGCGCCGCTTGCCGAGAGGCCGAGCGCCAAAAACTGGCTCGTGATGCCATGGAGAAAGTCGTTGAGTCCGTGCAGAAGAAAAAGCGCGGATAACGCAGACGGATAACCCTACCGGACGACCGGATTCCATCTGCTTCTATTTGCTTTTATTTGGCGCTCCCTAGGGGACTCGAACCCCTGTTTTCGCCGTGAGAGGGCGACGTCCTAGACCGCTAGACGAAGGGAGCGGAAGGCAGGCTTCTATCGTGCGATCCTTGCGCCCGCAAGAGCGCGCTTGCGCATTCTCAGGTTCCGGTCTGGTTTGTCATCTCGAGATTGGAAGCCTCGCGCGTCTCCCCTTCTGCCGGGGCGCGCGCCGGCGGCGCCTCGCCGTTCGCCGGGGCCAGCCGCACGATCGCCGCGCTGCTCTCCCCCGCCTCTGGCGCATGCGCGGGCTTGCCGCGGCCGCCCGCCCGCGACAGTTCGGCCTCGAGCGTCTCGCAACGCCGCCGCGCAACATCGAGCGCGCCCTGCAGCGCCGAGAATTCCGCGCGCAAATTCTCATATTTTTCGCCGAGCGCGCGTTCCGATTCCCGCAGCTTTTCCACTTGCTGGTCTCGCTGCCCGGA
>JARLIV010000140.1 GCA_031291555.1 Methylovirgula sp.
GCGAGCCCCTCCGTCACGAGCGCGGGCGCGACGACCGGCACGCGCGTATGGATGCGCACGATTTTGACATGCGCGATCTGGCGCAGCCGGTCGAAAATCTCTTCGAGCCGCCGCAGCGAGAGAATGAGCGGGTCGCCGCCGGTAAGGATCACCTCGAAAATTTCGTCATGCGCGGCGATATAGCCGAAGGCCTTGTCGAGCGCCGCGGGGGAGAGATGCGTGGCGCCGCCGGGGCCGACGCTCTCGCGCCGGAAGCAAAAGCGGCAATAGACCGGGCAGGCGTGCAGAAGCTTGAGCAGCACGCGGTCGGGATAGCGATGCACGATGCCATCGACGGGGCTCAGTGCCGCATCGCCGATCGGGTCGGCCAGCTCTTCCGGCGCGGTCATCAGTTCGGCGGCGTCGGGAATGAATTGCCGGGCGATCGGATCGGCGGGATCGGCGCGGTCGATCAGCGCGGCGACGGTCTCGTTGACGGCGATGGCATAATGCGCGCCGACCTCCTCCAGCGCGTGCGCCGCCTGCGGCGCGACAAATCCGGCGGCGACCAATTCATCGACGCGGGTCAAGGTCGGTTGGCTCACAGCGGCGTTCCCGTTTCCGCGACCGGCGCCCACAGAACGTCTTCGATGCGCTTGGCGCCTGTCGCAAGCATGACGAGCCGGTCGAAGCCAAGCGCGATGCCGCTCGACGGCGGCATTGACGCGAGGGCGGCGAGAAAATCCTCGTCGACCGGGTAGGCATCGCCATAGATGCGCTGGCGCTCGTCCATAGCCTCAGTGAAGCGTCGGCGTTGTTCGGCAGCGTCGGTCAATTCGCCGAATCCGTTGGCGAGTTCGACGCCGCAGACATAGAGCTCGAATCTTTCGGCGAAACGCCTGTCGTCCTTGAGCCGGGCGAGCGCCGCTTCCGGTGCCGGATAATCGGTCAGCAGCGTCGCGCGGCCGTGGCCGAGGTTGGGCTCGATCTTGGCGGAGAGGATCTTGCTGAACAGATCGGACCAAGTGTCGTCCTGTGCCACGCGCAGGCCGAGCACGGCGGTGTGGCGCGCGAGCGCGGCGCGGTCGCAGCCTTGCGCATCAAAAGTTTGCGTGAGGTCGAACCCGGCATAACGCTGGAACGCTTCAGTGACAGTCACAAGTTCGGGCTCTGCGAAAGCCTCCGCCGTCGCCTCGCGAAAGCGGAAGGTGCCGGTTTGCGCCGCCTCGGCCGCAGCGGCGAGCAGCGCGGCGCAATCCGCAAATAGGGCCGCATAGGGCGCCTTGGCGCGGTACCATTCAAGCATGGTGAATTCGGGATGGTGCAGCGGGCCGCGCTCGCGGTTGCGGAACACATGGGCGAGGCTGAAAATCCTCTCCTCGCCCGCCGCCAGCAGTTTTTTCAGCGCGAATTCGGGGGAGGAGTGCAGATAGAGCCGCGATCTGTCGCCGGCAGGGCCGATCAGCTCGGTCGCAAAGGCGGAAATATGCGTCTCGTTGCCCGGCGAGACTTGCAGGATCGGCGTATCGGCCTCGAGGAAGCCCTCGGCGTCAAACCAGGCCCGCACCGCCTTGGTCATGGCGGCCCGCGCCTTGAGATAGGGGCGCCGCCCGGGCTCGTGATTGGCCTCTGGCCAGAAAGAAGGCTTGCTCATTTCCGCATTTCGCTTGAAAAACCCCCACCAAGCCGGGTAGCCAGGGCGCGGGCGCTTATAGCGCAGCCCCGCGCCGCGTGGCAGCCCGCCTGGATTAGCCGGATCTGGCTAGTCAAATCATTGAAATTCAATGCGTTTTGATTCAGGCGGCGGCTCGGATCAAGGCGCCGCGCCATTCCAGGAATGAAGGAAACCTCGTGAAAGTCATCGCCAGCTCCATCCGTAAGGGCAATATTATCGAGCGAGAGGACGGCCAGCTCTATGTCGTGCTGACCGCCGAAAGCTTCCATCCTGGCAAGGGCACGCCGACGACACAGATCGACATGCGCCGCCTCTCCGACGGCGTGAAGACCACCGATCGTTATAAGACGACAGAACAGGTCGAGCGCGCCTATGTCGAGGACGCCAATTACAATTACCTCTTCCAGGATGGCGAACACTATACGTTCATGAACGCCGATACCTATGACCAGGTGAGCGTGTCGGCCGACGTGATTGGCGACCAGGCCGTCTATCTGCAGGAAGGCATGACCTGCATTCTTTCGGTCTTCAACGGCATCCCGGTCGCGATCCAGCTTCCCCCGCGCGTGACGCTGGAGGTTGTCGAGACCGAGCCGGCGATGAAGGGTCAGACGGCTTCCTCCTCCTACAAGCCGGCGAAGCTTTCGAACGGCGTGCGCACTATGGTGCCGCCGCACATCCAGCCGGGCACGCGTATCATCATCCAGACCGAAGACGGCTCTTACGTCGAGCGCGCCAAGGACTGAGCAAGAGAGCCTCGCGCGTCGTCACATTTGCGGCGGCGCGTCTCGAATTCGCCGATTCCAATAAAATAGAGCGGGATCGGCGCGAAAAACCGGTGCCCACTTTTTCGCATCCCGCTCTATTGCCGCGCGGCGTTTCTGCGCTTATCATTTCGCAAGCCTTGGGGTGCTGCCGAAAGCTCGGCGGCTGAGATCACACCCTTTGAACCTGAATCTGGGTAATGCCAGCGCAGGGACAGGCAATACGCGAAGCGCGGAGGGAATCCATCCGCGCAACCGTGTTCGCTCCTGCGCCGGTCCAAATGAAACGGAGCCGGCCGATGAACATCCGTCAAAAGCCCGAAAATCTCATTCCGCAGAGCGTCACTTGTGGCCCGCTCGCCGGCTCACGGAAGATTTATGCGGAACCCCGCGCGAACATCCGCGTGCCGTTCCGCGAGATCACGCTGGAGCCCTCCGCCAACGAGCCGCCCGTGCGCGTCTACGATGCCTCCGGGCCTTATACGGAAGATGCGCCGCGCATCGATCTCTCGCAGGGCCTGCCGCGCGTGCGTGCCGCCTGGTATGCCAACCGCGACTTCGAGAGCTATCACGGCCGCGCGATCAAGCCGGAAGACAACGGCAATGTCGGCACGGATAAGCTCGTGCCGCCCTGCCCCGCCAATGTCGCGCCGCGTCGCGGCGCCGCGGGCAAACTCACGACGCAATATGAATTCGCTCGCGCCGGCCTCATCACGGAAGAGATGATCTATGTCGCGGCGCGCGAAAATCTCGGCCGCGAGACGATGCTGGCGAATGCGCAAGAAAAGCTTGCCGACGGCGAAAGCTTCGGCGCGTCTATCCCGGCTTTCGTGACGCCGGAATTCGTGCGCGACGAGATCGCGCGCGGCCGCGCCATCATCCCGGCCAACATCAATCATCCCGAGCTTGAGCCGATGATCATCGGCCGCAATTTCCTGGTGAAGATCAACGCCAATATCGGCAATTCGGCCGTGACCTCCTCGGTGGCGGAAGAAGTCGACAAGATGGTCTGGGCGATCCGCTGGGGCGCCGATACGGTGATGGACCTTTCGACCGGCCGCAACATCCACAATATCCGTGACTGGATCGTCCGCAATGCGCCGGTGCCGATCGGCACGGTGCCGATCTATCAGGCGCTGGAGAAGGTCGATGGCGACCCGATCAAGCTGACGTGGGAGGTTTTCCGCGACACGTTGATCGAGCAGGCCGAGCAGGGCGTCGATTATTTCACCATCCATGCCGGCGTGCGCCTCGCCTATGTGCCGCTGACCTCGACCCGCGTCACCGGCATCGTCTCGCGCGGCGGCTCGATCATGGCGCGCTGGTGCCTGTCGCATCACAAGGAGAGCTTCCTTTACGAGCATTTCGACGAGATTTGCGACATCATGCGCGCCTATGATGTCTCCTTCTCGCTTGGCGACGGCTTGCGCCCGGGCTCGATCGCCGACGCCAACGATCGCGCCCAATTCGCCGAGCTCGAGACATTGGGCGAACTCACCAAGATCGCCTGGGACAAAGGCTGCCAGGTGATGATCGAAGGCCCCGGCCATGTGCCGATGCACGAGATCAAGGTGAATATGGAAAAGCAGCTCGA
>JARLIV010000141.1 GCA_031291555.1 Methylovirgula sp.
CGCGCTGTCCGCATAGGCTGCCTGCAAGGACGCCGCCGCGAAAAACGCCGCGGCCAGCGGAACGCATTTGCTCAACTTCACCGGCATGAAAATCCCTCCATCGTCATCGCCACGCGGCCTCCCGCCGAGGCGCAAAACACACATATTGTCGTGATTCGCTTTTGCAATCTAACGACATGCGAAAGACCGACCGCCTATAAAATAAAGCGCGCGAGTGTAGCCTAGCCGCCACCAACCGCAAGATTTACAAACGAACCCGGCGGCCGACGCGACCAAAAGAGCCTATCGCCTTGAATTCCAGAAGGCATTCTCAAAGAATAGATAATCGAATGCGCTGCCCGCACTCTTGGCGATAAAGCCAGGTTCGGAGGGTGCCTTGCCGCACCTATCGCGCATTGCTCGCCATGAACAGTTCGCGGATCCGCCGCGCCAAGCTATCGCGGGCCGCCCGGTAAGCGTTGAGTACGGTTTCGCGCGCGCCCTCGACCAGCGTCGGGTCGGGCGTCGGCCAATAGGCGAGCTCGGTCGGCACCCCGCGGGCGAGTTCCGCGATCCGGTCGCGCGCTTCCGGCGTCAGGCTGACGACGAGATCGAAAGCTTCGTCGTCGAAATCTTCAAGCGCGCGCGGCGTACGCAGGCCGCCCTCGATCCCGATTTCCCTTAAAACTTCCGCGGCAAAGCTGTCGATTTTGCCCCGCCGCAGACCGACGGAAGCGACATAGACCTTATTGTCTGAGATTTTTCGCGTCAGCGCCTCCGCCATCGGCGAGCGGACGCTGTTCTCCGAGCAGACGAAGAGAACCGACTGCGGCCGCCGTTTGAGCGCCGGAGGTGCGGAGATGTCAGACACTTTGGCCCGCTCAACCCTTCCAGTGCAAAGCCATGACGAGGGTGAAGATGCGCCGCGCGGTATCGAGATCGCAGACGATCTTGCCCTTGAGTCGCTCTTGCAAAAGCGTTGCCGCCTCGTCGTGCAGGGCGCGGCGGCCCATGTCGATCGCCTCGATCTGCGCCCGAGTCGCCGAGCGGATCGCGTCGTAATAGCTCTCGCAGATCAGGAAATAGTCCTTGAGCAGGCGGCGAAACGGCGTCAGCGATAGAATATGAACGGCGATCACCTCTCCCGCCTCGCTCGAGATTTCGAAGGCGAGCTTGGCATCATGCAGCGAAATTTTGAGCACATAGGGGCCGTCGTCACGATCCGGTAGGCCGAAATCGTTCTCCTCGATGAGATCGTAGATCGCGATCTGGCGCTCATGCTCTTGATCCGACGTGCCACGGCCGATCGAAGCCTCGTCGAGCGTCACCGATGCGAGACGATTGCGCCGAGGCTCGTTCGCGTTCATGAGTTCGTCAAGCCGAGTCGGAAGGCGACGGAGCGCGCATGGGCGTCTAGGCCCTCGGCCTTGCCAAGCGCCACCGCCGCCGGGCCGAGCGCCTTGAGGCTCTCGGCGCTGCACTTCAAGATCGACGTGCGCTTCATGAAATCGAGTACGTTGAGCCCTGACGAAAACCGCGCCGAACGGGCCGTCGGCAGAACATGGTTCGAACCGCCCACATAATCGCCGATCGCCTCCGGCGTATAGGCGCCGATGAAAATCGCCCCGGCGTTTTTCACGCGGCTGGCGAGCGCGTCCGCGTCGCGGGTGATGATTTCAAGGTGTTCAGGCGCGACGCGGTCCGCCAGCGGCAGAGCCGCCGCGATCTCCGCGACCTCGATGATGGCGCCATGATCGCGCCAGCTCGGCCCGGCGATCGCCACGCGCGGCAGGCTCGCGAGCTGGCGATCGACCGCTGCCGCGACCGCCGCCGCGAGGGCGGCGCTGTCGGTGATGAGGATCGACTGCGCGGCCGTATCGTGCTCCGCCTGGGCGAGCAGATCGGCGGCGATCCAGTCCGGATTGCCGCTATCGTCGGCGATGATGAGAACTTCGGACGGTCCGGCAATCATGTCTATGCCGACAGTGCCGAAGACGCGCCGCTTCGCCGCGGCGACATAGGCATTGCCGGGGCCGACGATCTTCGCCACCGGGGCGATGGTCTCCGTGCCATAGGCCAGCGCCGCGATCGCCTGGGCGCCGCCGACGCGATAAATCTCGTCGACGCCCGCGAGCTTCGCCGCCGCCAGAACGAGCGGCGCGATCTCGCCGTCCGGCGCCGGGACGACCATGACGAGCCGTGCGACGCCCGCAACCTTCGCCGGGATCGCATTCATCAGCACCGAGGACGGGTAGCTCGCGGTGCCGCCCGGCACATAAAGCCCGACGGCCTCGATCGGCTGCCAGCGCCAGCCGAGTTCGACGCCGAGCGCGTCGGTGAACATGAGGTCCTGCGGCCGCTGGCGCTCGTGAAAGGCGGTGATCCGTTCATGCGCCAAGCGCAAAGCCGCGAGCGCCTCCGGCGCAGCGGCCCGCTCGGCGGCGGCGACCTCTTCCGCCGACACGGCGAAACCCAGAGCGGCAAGATCGACGCGGTCGAATTTCTGCGAATAGGCGATGAGTGCCGCATCGCCCCCCGCGACGACATCGGCGATGATCTTTTGCACGGTTTGATCGACATCGGCCGCGGCCTCACGCTTGGAGGCCAGCAAAGCGGCAAAGGCCGTCCCGAAATCGGGGCTGCGCATGTCGAGCCGTTGCGGCATGATCTCTTCCTTTCGATGGGAATTCTCTGTTAGCCACGCGCGCGCCGCATGGCAATCGCGCTATTGGCGCCCTCGCCGCGCCTCAGAGGAGACGCGCGACCTCCGGATCGAGGTCGGCGGGCTTGGTGGTCGGGGCGAACCGCGCGACGACATTGCCCTGCCTATCAACCAGGAATTTGGTGAAGTTCCATTTGATCGCCTCGGTGCCGGCGAGGCCCTTCTGCGCGCTTTTGAGTAATTTGTAGAGGGGATGGGCCCCCTCGCCATTAACCTCGATCTTGGCGAACATCGGAAAGCTCACGCCGTAATTCAGCGAGCAGAAGGCGCCGATCGCCGCCTCGTCGCCCGGCTCCTGGGCGCCGAATTGATTGCAGGGGAAGCCCAGAACCTCGAAGCCCTTGGCATGATATTTTTCATAAAGCGCCTCAAGCCCCTCATATTGGGGGGTAAACCCGCATTTGCTCGCCGTATTGACGACGAGCAAGACCTGGCCGCGGAAGTCGGCGAGCGATTTCTCTTTTCCATCCAATGCCTTGGCCGAATAATCGTAGATCGAGGCCATGCTACTCAACCTTCCTGCCGCAGCGGGTGCCCGCCGCCTTGCTGTAATGCGAAAATCATAGTCTCCGCAAGCACACCGCCCACGCGGGCCGGAATCAAAAAAGCCCCTGCCCCGGCGAACCGGGACAGGGGCAAGGTGGAGGGCCGGGAGGAAACTTGGCTATTCGCTGGCGGCCGCACGCGCTCCGGCGCCGGAGGCCGCCTCGTTGAGGCGGACCTTCAGAATGTCGATCTTGGCTTCGAGCTGCGCGATATGGTCGCGCAGGTCCATGATCGTCTTCTCATAGATGTCTATTTTCTCCTGCAGCCGGCAGATTTCGGTCCGCAGTTCGCCGATCGTCCGCTCATAGATCTGCATCACCGTCGCGATGCGCGAATCGAGAATCGAGGCGAGCGTCGGCTGCCGATTGATGAGCGCCGACAGGATTGTGGCGAGGGAGCCGACCAGCGTGCCGAACAAGCCGGCGATAAGGGGCAGCCAAATTCCGTTAGGCATTATGGTTGGCCGCCCGCCGCCACGCCGAGAAGAAAGCCGCGCTCACGGAACGACCGCCTGCGGACCCAGCGTGCCGCCGAGCGCTGAGCATGCTGCCGCCGAGGCGACATAGACCTTGCCATTGGTGCCGATCAGCGATTGTCCGGCGCCGACGCCCGACTCGATTTCCTTGGCCACGGCACTGGCGTCGGCGACAGCGCAGGTGAACGCCGTCACGCCGGATTTCAGCGAGCCGATCGCCTGCTGCGTCGCTGGCGCGTCGATCCAGGCGACGGCATTGTTGATCGCCCGATCGAATCCGGCGCAACCCGCCAGGCAAAAGGCGAGCGCCAGCGCGCCCATGTGAAGAGGCTTCATCATTATCGTTCCTTTCGTGAAAGTCGGGCTTAGCGGCCGAAGCGTTCGGCGACGATCTCGCCTTGCCGTTCGCCAGCATTGTCGATCAGCGTGCCCAGGGAGAGCGGCGGCAGCGCAATCTTGCCGCCGCCGAATTGCACCGCGAGGACGAGCGCCGTCGCGATCAGCGATGTCGGCAATTCCGTGAAGGCGACGGCAGGTTCGAAGATCGCCGCGATTTTCTCCGCGGCGACGAGAAAATTGGCCGACGATTGGATCTCGGAGGTGAGATTGTGGCTTTGAAACGCCGCGACGAGACTCGAGACGGACGCGGCCTTCACGTCGTCCAGCACCTCGGCGAGAATTGTGGAAAGGGAGTCGGCAGTGCCGGTCATTTCGCCCTCGCCGTACTCTGTGGAGGGTTTGGCGTTGCGCCGAGCGCCTTGAGCAGATCCTTCTGAAGATCACCGATCCGCGCGACGACGAACTGCGCCGCGCCCTGCGGCGTCAGGCCAAGATCTTTGGCAATCGGGCCGATATCGTCGAGAACCGCCTGCGCCAGATGCGCAACGGTTTCGCTCTTGAGGTCATATTTCGCCGCGGCGACGGCCGGTTCGACGCTGCTCCACCAGCCGGCGACGATCTTCTCGGCCGACCGCGCAACGGCCGCATATTGATCCGTGGTGAAAGCAAAGCCGAGTTTCTTCAGATAGACATTCAGGATCGCGAAGACAGTCCTGAACAGGGCGGCGACGAGTGCGGCGAGCGCCGCGCCGATCACTGGGCCGAGATAAATCATAAGCGGCGAGAGCGAGACCGTCGTGCCGCCAGCGTCGGCAAAAGCGGACGAGGCGACAAACGTCATCGCCGCCGCATTGAAAATGCGCGCGCGCATGGGACTGCCTTTTTGGGATGTGCCGCGAGCCGCGCGGCGCGGTCTAAATTAAGTTTTAGCGGCCTAAACGCGGTTTTAAATGAAGTCGCGATGCGCGCTCGGCATGTTCCGCCTCAAAGGAGATCGACATGCCTGCAAGAAGTGCACTCGTCGTGCCGCTCGCTGCTTTGATCCTCGGCATCGCGTCCGCCGCATATGCCCATAGCCTTCACCGCGATCATCGCCACAACGCCGCGATCGCATATCGGCATTGCGGTGCGACGCTGGAGCGCGCTTCGAGCGAGGATGTGGCGCGGCCAAGCGCGACCGCGAGCTATGACGGCTATATCAATAGCGAGGGCGAATATATCGCCTCGCCTTACGATGCCGGTCCCGGCAGCGACTGACGCAAGCGGAAAGCTTCACCGGCAAGTCAAGCGGAGTGCCAAAGCGGCCCCCCGCGTTGCTTGTCGCGCGCAGATCAGCGGCCTGGCATCTCGCCGTTGTAGCTGCCCATACTGTCTTCCTTGCGCACCGTGTAATAGGCGACCGCCATCGTGCTCATATTGATGCACGTGACGTTGACGTTGACGCTCTCTTGATCCGCCGTTGCATTGTAGCCGATCACGGATTTCGGATTGAGCGTCTCGGTGCAGACGCATTGGCCGGCGCCGCGGCAACCAAAGCTGGCGGCATGAGCAGCAAACGGCAAACTGCCGATCATCAGTCCGGCGATCATTATCATTCTTTTCATTGTCAGCTCCGTCGGTGGAATGATCCCCCGTCCTCCGAAAGTGCTTCGCTTTTTGGCGCAGCCATTTGCGAGAGAACGCGTGCGACGACGTCGGCCTTGACCACATTCCTCCCCGGACAATCATGATGATCGCGAGGGCATTCCTTGTGGAAATGCAGCCCGCGTACGCCAAGCTTGAAGCCATCCGGCCGCAATCCAAGCTTGCTATGCAATACTGCCAGAGCTGCCACCGCATTATCGCGGACCTGGGCTCCGGGCCCCGCATCGAAACTTTCCGACGCGTAATCGCCGACCATTTCCACCCCGAGCGTCAGATGATTCCAGCACGAGACGGAGACGCCGACCTGCGTCAGATCACAGAGGTTCCAAATCAAATCCTGTGCCACGAACAGGTGGACGCCGGAGTGCCAGTGCAAAATGTCGCGCTCATAGTGCTTTTGGGCAACGATGCGCTGCTTGGCGGGGTGCGCCGGGCTGAGCCAATTCGCGAGGCTTGGCACGCCGGTATTGTGCAGCGTGATGAAGCGTGGCCGCCAGGCGTCCCATTTCAGCCCCGCGACGAAGGCCGAGAATTCCGCCGGCGTATAGCCCTTCGGCTCGGCAAGGAATGTCATGGCCGCGCTGCCATGGCGACGACCGTCCGGCCATAGCGTGTGCAGCGTGCGCCGCGCCAGACGCCGGAATTATAGGCGCTTGCGACGGCGCACCAGCCAGCCTGCCTGTGCAAAGCCAGGGCGAGCTTGAGGTAGCGCACGCCCGCCTCGATCCCCGCCGGTCCATAAAGATTGCCGGTGACGCCGACCTGCCGCGCCGTTTGCGGCAGAACCTGCATCGCGCCGCGCTCGCCTGCCGCACCCTGCATCGACATGCGCAAGCCCGATTCGAAACGGGCGACCGCAAGCGCAAGCTGGACAGGAACGCCCTGCGCTTCGGCCTTCGCGCGCACCAAAGCCGCGACGGCCCCGCGTGCAAAAGCGCCAGTGGCCAATTGCGGATTCAGATCGGCCGCTTCGCGCGGCGCGCGCAACGGCATCGAAAAGAATCCAACGCCGACGCGATAGGCATCGCCCGGAATGGCGCCCCAGATCGGCGTGAGCCCCGCAGCCTGCGCATGTGGCGCCACGACAAAGGCTTGGATAAGAAACAGGCACAAAGCGGCGAGCGTGGCGCGCGCGAACGCGCCGCGAGAATGCGGTTTGATCATCATTCACCTTGGGGTTGAGAGCGCGCCGCCAACGGCGGCGCAATCGGCCTGAGCCCCGATTTGTGCCCAAGCTAGAGTAGGGTAAAATCCATCAGGACGCTTTGAAACTGCTTCCCTTTGAACGACGGCAGCCTTTAAGACCTTGGTCTAACTCAAATGACTGGTCCCCGATGCTTGATCCACACACGAAAACTTCCCATCCCGCAAGCCCGTTTGAAGCCTATTGGTCGGACGGCTTCCCAAAGGTCGAGGGCTGGGTCGATGCGCGGCTTGCGCCTTGGATTCAGTTGCTCGGCTCCATCCAGCGCGATCAGAACATCAGCGGTAATATCGGCGAGATCGGCGTCTATCACGGCAAATTCCTGATCGCCCTCGCACACCTGTCGCGGCCTGGCGAAAAGGTGACTGCGATTGACGTATTCGACGATCAGGAAAAGAATCTCGACGGCGCCGGCGTCGGAAGCCTCGAGCGCTTGCGGGAAAACATAAATGCTTACGCTCCGGCCGTGCTGGACTATGAGTTCCTAAAGGCCGACAGCATTGCGCTGACGCCGGTGGAAAAGGCCAAGATCATGGAGAGCCGCGGTCCCTTCCGGCTATTTTCCGTCGATGGCTGTCACACGGCGGAACACACGTTCAACGATCTTCTCACTGCGCAAGATTTCTTGTCGCCCGGCGGCGTCCTCATCCTGGACGATTTCATGCAGCCCCACTGGCCGGGCGTCACCGAAGCGGTCCATAATTTCTACGGAAGAACCGTGCCGCGCGTTAAGCCGTTCCTCTATGCCTGCCATAAGCTATTTTTTGTCGGCTATGGCTGGCACGCCGCATATTTCAAAGCCTTCGCGGAACAGGCACATGGTCGTTCCGAAATGCGCATCTCGCCCTATTTCGGCAGCCAGGTCGTCGCTCTCTATCCATAAACGGAACGACCGGATATTTTGTATCCGTGGGTTCGGCGTCATCAAGCGAATGAAGTCACTGGCGATCTTGTGACCTTGAACGTTAGCTTCTACGGAAAACGTAATGCCGCTTTCGTTTCGCAAGCTTCGCGCATTCTGGCGATCTCCTCCCGCCACAAAATACCCGTCTCTTCCCAAGGCGCTAAGCGCCTGGGGACCGGACGCACGCCACCAAAGGCCAGCAGTCCTGCTGAGGTGGCTTGTCACGGAATGGTGCAATTATCGTTGCCCCTATTGTCCGCAGACGCATGACCGCCGTGCTGAAAAAGGCGATGGCCTGACGGCACACGCCTTCGACAACTTTCCATTGGAAACGTGGCTGGAGGCCTTCGACCGACATTTCAAAGACTACCGCTTGTCCCTGGTCATAACCGGCGGCGAGCCCATGGTCGATCGGAAGAACATGCCGCTTCTGCTCGATCACTTTAGTGCCAAGGAGAGTGTCGAATGCATCAGAATCGACACCAATGCCTGGTGGAAGCCTGAGCAGTTTGCGCTGAAAGACATTTCAAAAATAATCCTGATGTGCACCTTTCATCCGAGCCAAACGAGCGAAGACGAGTTCATGGCCCGCATCAGGCGCATTTTGGATGCCGGCTTTAGAATCGGTATGATCAACTACGTGATGCACGGTGCCGACAAGGATCTGTTCGAGGACAGACGACGGCGGTTCAGAGATATTGGCGTCGCTCTCCATCCCAACCCGCTTTGGGGCAGCAATGGCACTTATCCGGAAGCCGATCTCGCAATAATGAAATCTTCCCTGCCGGAGGTTGATTATCTTTATCGCACGGGCACTCAAAACCCGTATGGCAAAGGCTGTCTTTTCCCTGCTCTCAGCTATGAAATGGATTATAAAGGCCACATTCACGCTGGATGTATGAGTGAAGGAGGGCTGTTCTTCGACTCCGAACTTCCCAAACGTCCCCTAGAGGCTGTCCTGTGCCCTATGCACTCCTGTGTCTGCCTCGACAAATATTCATTCCTGTCCGGCATTGAGAGAAACATCAGCACGAATCCCCTCATGGAGTACAAAAAAGCCCTTTGGGATCGGCATCCCGAAAGAGATTGACGTTGCGCACTGCAGACATCGGCCTTGCCTGATAATCATCACCCGGAATCGCGGTTCGATGGCGCGGCCGCTATGCTGCCTGCGCGTTGCTCAAACCGCTCAGAATGATAAAGTTGGGCGCGTCAGCAGAGCCAAAAATTGATCATGTTCTTCTGGACCAAGCCACAACGGCGCGATTTTTCTTACGTCGCCGATCGGATTGTTAAAGCCGCTTTCGCAAGCGATCCATTTCGGCATGTCTATATCGATCAGCTTTTCAAGCCGGATGATTTTCGTGCGATCACCGGCGCTCCAGAGATCAGGCTGAAACGCGCGCGCTCCGACGAAGAGCTGTTGGAGCTACTGCATCAGCGACACTTCAAAGAGATCGAATTCCCTGGCACGACCACGAATCTGGCGGCTTACCTCGCCGGGCGGCGCGATCGAGAAGGCGCGGCGCTGCTCAATAAGGAGACATGCGAAGGTTTCGGCGTCGTGATGCGACTGCGGGAGACGCATCAAACGCCCGCGCTCGCGCAGCTCGTCGATTTTCTGAAATCCGACCTATTCGCGAATGCGCTTCACGACAAGTTCAGCCTCGGCAAGGACGAACATTCTATCGATGTTGGCATACAGAAATATCTCGATGGCTACGAGATCAGTCCGCATCCCGACATCCGGAAGAAGTCATTGACTTTCATGGTGAATATCAATCCGTCGAGTGAATCCGAACGCCTCGACTATCACACCCATTACATGGCCTTCAGGCCCGAACGTGCGCAGGTGAAACAATTCTGGGAGTCCAACAGCGAGATCGAGCGATGCTGGGTGCCTTGGGCTTGGGGCGATACGCACAAGCGGCAGACGCAGAACAACAGCATGGTTATCTTTGCGCCCGACAATGACACGCTGCACGCCGTTAAAGCATCGTACGACCACTTAACGACTCAACGTACGCAGATTTACGGCAACCTCTGGAAACAAAACCCGCCACCAACTCGAAACATAACCTGGACCGAACTTGAAGCCTTACTCTCTTAAGATGCGGGCCAATCGAATGGGAGTGCTGCGCACCTAGCAGTGAGAAGATGGAGTTTGCGCTTTCCTGCGCCGTCATCCCGCGCGCCACGCGCTTCCGTCGCAGAAGACCGGGCATTTCGTTGAACCGCCGCCGGTCAGCGTGCCGAGGAAAGTTGGAGACGAGGCATCCGTCACATAGGCCCGCGCGCCGGCGAGCGAGGATGATGCCGCGGGCAAGGTCGCAATCGTATAGCTGGCCGTCCTGATGAGCCCGTTCACATCGACAGAACATTGCGGCGTCGTCGTGCCGACCCCGAGATAACCCGACTGGTCAAAGCGTGCGGCCTCGGCCGGCGTCGTGGTGTTGTTGGCCGTGACCAGAAAGTTGATGTACGAACCCTGGGCTGTGTCCGTCCAGTTCTGCGACGCCGCAAAATTAATTTTCGTGCGGTTCGAGCTGGCGAAGCCCGTCGCGCCATAGCCACGGCCGCCGAAGGCGAGCAACGTATCATTGGCCTGGACAGCCGAGGGCGCTGCCGCGGTCCCGCGCGCCCCGCGGCCGACATAGGCCGGGGTCGGCCCCGTCGCCGCATAGCTTTCGACGATGAGGAGGTTGGGACCGCTTGCCGTGCTGTAGAGCTGGCAAGCGCCCGGCAAAGACAATGGCGTTCCGGTCGAATTGAAAAGACCGGAAGCTGCGACAAGCCCGAATGTCGCTGTGACGACGCCCGAGGAACTGGCTATATCGAGCGCGTCGTACCACGTACTTCCGTCCGGCGAGACCTTGAAGTGGAAATTGTCGTCGCCGCAGAGCCCGATTTCGGCGCGCCCCGAAAAGCCATCCTGATAAAGCAGAGAAGCCGTATTCGTCGCCGCCGCCTTGTTGAGCTTCACCCGCACATCGCCCGTCCCACCCGAGCTTGCCGAAAGCTCGTTGAAGAGGACATTGTCAGCCGTGACGCTCAGCGGATTGGCCGGATCGGCGGCGGTGCCGATGCCGAGCGCGGCGACCTGGCCGCTGCCGCCAGCCGGCACGATTTCCGCGAGCTTTGCCG
>JARLIV010000022.1 GCA_031291555.1 Methylovirgula sp.
GCCCGCCAGGCGGCGATGAAGGCCGGCGTGCCGAAAGAGAAAACCGCCTGGGGCCTTAATCAAGTGTGCGGCTCGGGCCTGCGCGCGGTTGCGCTCGGCTTGCAGCAGATCGCTAACGAGGACGCCAAGATCATCGTCGCTGGAGGCCAGGAGAGCATGTCGCTCTCGCCGCATGTCTCGCATCTGCGCGCTGGCACGAAGATGGGCGACGTCAAGTTCATCGATTCGATGATCAAGGACGGGTTGACCGACGTCTTCAATAATTACCACATGGGCATCACGGCGGAAAATGTCGCCGCCAAATGGCAGATCAGCCGCGAGGAGCAGGACAAGTTCGCGCTCGGCTCTCAGAACAAGGCCGAGGCGGCGCAGAAGGCCGGAAAGTTCGCCGACGAGATCACGCCCTTTACCGTGTCGACGCGCAAGGGCGACATCGTCGTCGATAGCGACGAATATATCCGCGCCGGGACGACGCTCGAGGCCCTTGCGAAATTGAAGCCAGCTTTCCAGAAGGACGGCACGGTGACGGCCGGCAATGCCTCTGGCCTCAACGACGGCGCCGCGGGGCTCGTCATCATGACGGCGGATGAGGCGCGTGCGCGCGGCTTGACGCCGCTGGCGCGCATCGCCTCTTGGGCGACGGCCGGCGTCGATCCGGCGCTCATGGGCTCCGGCCCGATTCCGGCGACTCGCAAGGCGCTCGAAAAGGCCGGTTGGAAAGTAAAGGATCTCGACCTCGTCGAGGCCAACGAGGCTTTCGCCGCCCAAGCCCTCGCCGTCAACAAGGATCTAGGCTGGGATCCGGCCATCGTCAACGTCAATGGCGGCGCCATCGCCCTCGGCCACCCGATCGGCGCTTCGGGCGCGCGCATTCTCGTGACCCTGCTTTACGAGATGCAGCGGCGCGGCGCGCATAAGGGGCTTGCGACGCTGTGCATCGGCGGCGGAATGGGGATTGCTCTCGCCGTTGAAAGGTGATTCGGCGCGGTCGCTTTGCTTTCGCTCAATGTCATGTGTGGCCTAAAGAAGAATATTCAGGCGTGCGACGAGCACCTAATAATGTCTCACAAGGCTGCTTCATAAGAGCGTCCAGCTCAGGGTCGATCAGGGAAGGAAGCACATGACACGCGTGGCGGTGGTTAGTGGCGGCACGCGCGGAATCGGCGCAGCCATCAGCAAGGCGCTGGCGAAGGCAGGCTATCGCGTCGCCGCCGTTTATGCGGGCAATGACGAGGCAGCGGCCAAGTTCAAAAGCGAAACGGGTATCCCCGTCTACAAATGGGATGTGTCGGACTACGAGGCCTGCGCCGCCGGCCTTGCCAAAGTGGCGGGCGATCTCGGGCCCGTCGAGATTCTGGTCAACAATGCCGGCATCACGCGCGACAGCACGCTTCACAAGATGAAGCCCGAGCAATGGTATGCCGTCATCAACACCAATCTCAATTCGCTTTTCAACATGACCCGGCCGGTGATCGAAGGCATGCGCGAGCGCGGCTTCGGCCGCATCGTGAATATCTCGTCGATCAACGGGCAAAAGGGCCAGATGGGCCAGACGAATTACGCCGCTGCGAAGGCGGGCGACATCGGCTTCACCAAATCACTGGCGCAGGAAAATGCCAAGAAGGGCATCACCGTAAACGTCATCGCGCCAGGCTATATCGCGACGGAAATGGTTCGGGCTGTGCCGAAGGATGTCCTGGAAAAGACCATCCTGCCGCAGATTCCCGTCGGCCGGCTCGGTGCTGTCGAGGAGATTGCGCGCTGCGTCGTTTTTCTCGTCGCGGATGAGGCCGGTTTCATCACCGGCGCGACGCTGAGCGTCAACGGCGGCCAGATCATGGTCTGACCGCTCTGTTTCTCGATCATGATCTTTTCGGAAAACCGGTTCCCGCTTTTCCGGATCATGTTTGGCGCAGCTTATTCTTCCGCCGACTTGGGTGTCAGCACCTGACGGCCGCGATACATGCCGGTCTTGAGGTCGATGTGATGCGGACGGCGCAGTTCGCCCGAATCCTTGTCCTCGACATAGGTCGGCGCCTTGAGGGCATCCGCCGAGCGGCGGAAGCCGCGCTTCATCGGGGAGGTTTTCCGCTTCGGAACGGCCATTGTCAGCTCCAGAAATAATAAGGCCGGCAAGCTGCCGGCGAATGGGTTGGAGGGCTGATACACGCAATCTCGCGTTCTGGCTATCCCCAAAATCGCCGGTGCTGCGCCGCGATCCCCAAACTCTGCATATATTCCAACATACTCATGTAGTTAAGGCAATGTTTCGTCACCGGACGCAGGCCAGGTTGGTCTCGCCGGCCCGGACGCGCGCCTCGACGATACGGGCATGGACCGTGACATGCCGGTTTGGCTTCAGCACCTTGCGGTGATACGGATCGGGCAGGACGGCCGCCAGGAGCGCCGCCTGGTGCAGAGTGAGCGCCGCCGCGGGCGCGTGGAAATAGAAATTGGCCGCCGCCTCCGCGCCGAAGAGGCCGTCATCGCCCCATTCGGCGATGTTGAGGTAGATCTCCAGAATGCGGCGCTTCGGCCAGACTAAGTCGAGGACGAGGGCGAGGGGAATTTCCAAGCCCTTGCGGATGTAGGAGCGGCCGGGCCAGAGAAACAGGTTCTTGGCGACCTGCATGGTGAGCGTCGACGCCCCGCGCGCAGGTCCGCCGATGCCGCTTTCGTCGATGACCTCGCGCATGGCGCCCCAATCGACGCCATGATGGCGGCAGAAATGCGCGTCCTCCGAGGTGACGACGGCGGCGCGCAAAGCTTCCGACATGCGCGAGAGCGGCACCCATTTTTGCTCGACCTTCTGGTGCAGGAGCATCCGTCCCAGCATCAGGGTCGAGACCGGGTTGACAAAACGAAACGCGACGGCGAGGCCGGCGAAAACCAGAAGAAGCAGCAAAATCAGCCGCACGCCCCAGCGCACGACGGTGCCAGCGACCTGCAAAAGCCGGAGATTTCTCGCCATTCGCGAGCCTTGACCGATCTTCCGCAATGGGGCAAGCGGAACGGCGATATTGGTTCAAAGGCGGGTACGATATGACGGAAACGGTGGCACAGGAATTTCAAGCGCGATTGTCTTACGTCGCCGATGCCACCGAGCGGATGCTGGACCAGCTCTTGTCTGAAAAGGCGCTGCCGGGGGAGACTTTCCGGCCGCCGGCCTTCCTCGGTGCCATGCGTTATGCGAGCCTGGGCGGCGGCAAGAGGCTGCGGCCGTTTCTGCTGGTCGAGACCGCGCGGC
The DNA here is from genome assembly GCA_031291555.1 of Methylovirgula sp. Classification (GTDB taxonomy): domain Bacteria; phylum Pseudomonadota; class Alphaproteobacteria; order Rhizobiales; family Beijerinckiaceae; genus Methylovirgula. The sequence continues at coordinate 3,248 of JARLIV010000022.1, forward strand.
TCTTCGGGGTCGAGAACGAGGGTGTCCTGCGCGCCGGCGCAGCGCTCGAAATGATCCATTGCTATTCACTGGTGCACGATGATCTGCCGGCGCTCGATAATGATGACCTGCGCCGCGGCCGTCCGACGACGCACAAGGCCTATGACGAGGCAACCGCGATCCTCGTCGGCGACGCCCTGTTGACCTATGCCTTCGACGTCACGGCCGATCCGGCGACGGATCCTGATCCCGCGGTCCGCGCCGCGCTCGTCCTCGCTTTGGCCCGCGCGGCGGGCGTCGGCAACATGGTCGGCGGCCAAGTCATGGACCTTGAAGCCGAGACCTCGACCGAACCGCATTCGCCGGAGGGGGTCATCCGCCTGCAATCGATGAAGACGGGGGCCTTGCTGCATTATGCGGTCGAGGCCGGAGCGATCTTCGCGCGCGTTGACGCCAAGGCGAAAGCGGCCCTGTCGCAGTATGGCAAGGCTCTCGGCGCCGCGTTCCAAGTCGCCGACGATATTCTCGACGTCGAAGCTGACGAAGCGGCCCTCGGCAAGCGCGCCGGCAAGGATGCTGGCCGCAACAAGGCGACGCTCGTCGCCGCGCTCGGTCTCAAGGCCGCCCGCAAGCGCCGCGACGCGCTGGCGCAGGAGGCGATCGCTGCGCTCAGTTCCTTCCCGGATGAGAAGGCAGCCATCTTGAAGGAGGCGGCGCATTTCGCCGTCGCACGCAAAAATTGATGCACGCGCCCACCACCCGGCGCCGCATCACATGGCCTGTTCGTGTCGTGCGGGCGCGCCCGCGCCTGTTCATTAGCCTCGCGTTCGGGGTCTTGGTTGGGTTTCTGCTGCCGAGCGACTGGCGCGTCATCACCCGCATCCTGATCGGCTGGAACTCGGGGATATTTTTCTATTTCGTTGCCGTCGCGGGGATGGTCATCTCGGCCGATCGCGACTCAATGGCCCGCCGCGCGGTGGAGCAGGATGACGGGCGCCTCACCATATTGTTTCTCACGGTCGTCGCCGCCACGGCGGCCTTCGGCGCCATCTTCTATCAATTGCTGATGGTCAAGGATGTGCATGGTCTGCAGCGCGCGTTCCATCTGCTGCTCGCCGCCACGACCGTGATCAGCGCCTGGGCCTTCATCCACGTGATGTTCGCGCTGCATTATGCCAGCGAATGCTTTTCCGAACGCGAATTGAAAACCTCGCCGGCGGCCAAGGCGCACGGCGGCCTGCGCTTTCCGGGTGACGAGACGCCGGACTATTTCGACTTCTTCTATTTTTCCTTCGTGATCGGCGTCGCCTGCGCGACCGCAGACGTCAATATCACGTCGCGGATGATCCGGCGCACGGCGACGATCCACTGCATCGTGGCCTTTTTCTTCAACAGCGCGGTGCTGGCGCTGACCGTCAATATCGCCGCGGGCCTCGTCTAAGGCGCGTTAGCCGACTTGCGCTTTAGCGCGGCGGATAGGGATGGCCGAAGGGGAAGCCGGAATCATCATCGTCATCATCGCCGGCAGGGCCATAATAGCCAGCGAAGAATGGCGTACCGACGCCATCGACGGGATTATAGACGCCGTAGTTGTAAGCATTGTCCGGCGCGGCGAGGACCCAGCCATAAGTGCGGGCCGCCTGGTCGCGCGCCGCGGCAATCACCGGCGGCACAGCCCACGGCGGCGGCGCGTTGCGCATATGATAACGCCAGGCGCCGACGCGATATTGATAGGGCAGCGGATAGAAGCCGAGGCCGCCATGCGGATCGCCGACGAGCTCCTGGTAGTGCCCGCGCTTGGAATAGACCTTGCCCGGCTCGATGACGCCGACCGACATGCCGCCGACATTGCGATAGCTGCTGTAATGCTGGCTATGATGGTGATGCTTGCTCGCCGCCTGGGCGCCGGCCGGTGAGAAGGCGAGCGCCGTAACGCCCGCGAAAATCAAAGAAACCAAGCCCTTGCGCATCGGCGAAACTCCCTGCGGCCGGTTCGGCCGCTTCAGGCGGCACTGTCCCCGCCGCCTCTTAATATAGTCTTCCGCCGCGCGGCTGCCGCCCATGCGCGGGATCAAAACCGCGCCAGAACAGCGTGGCCTGGGCAAAGATGCGCAAATTTTTTTGATCACATTTTAGCGAACGCGACGGGCGCTCACTCCGCCGCGTCTTTGGCATTGCCGAAACGGCGCTCGATATAATCCTGCACCATGACCTTGAATTCGGCGGCGATGCCTTCGCCCCGCAAGGTCACCGCCTTCTTGCCGTCGATGAAGACGGGAGCGGCCGGCGTCTCGCCGGTGCCGGGCAGGGAGATGCCGATGTCGGCGTGCTTGGATTCGCCGGGTCCGTTGACGATGCAGCCCATCACCGCGACGTTGAGCGTCTCGACGCCGGGATAGCGGGTCTTCCAGTTGGGCATTTCCTCGCGAATATAGGCCTGAATATCGCGGGCGAGCTCCTGGAACACGGTCGAAGTCGTGCGGCCGCAGCCAGGGCAGGCGGCGACGAGCGGCACGAAAGTGCGGAAGCCCATCGTCTGCAGGATTTCCTGCGCCACTTTGACTTCGAGCGTGCGGTCGCCGCCGGGCTCGGGGGTCAGCGAGATGCGGATCGTGTCGCCAATGCCCTGCTGGAGTAGAACGCCCAAGGCGGCGGAGGAGGCGACAATGCCCTTCGAGCCCATGCCGGCCTCGGTGAGGCCGAGATGGATGGCGTAGTCGCTGCGCGCGGCGACCATCCGGTAGACCGTGATGAGGTCCTGCACGTTGGAGACTTTGGCCGAGAGGATAATGCGGTCGCGACCGAGGCCGAGTTCCTCCGCCCGCGCGGCTGAGAGGAGCGCCGATTGCACCATGGCCTCGCGCGTCACCGCGCCGGCGTCGAGCGGCTTGGGCGATTCGGCGTTCTCGTCCATCAGCCGCGTCAGCAGCTCCTGATCGAGCGAGCCCCAATTGGCGCCGATGCGCACGGCTTTGCCGTTCTTGATCGCGCATTCGATCATCGAGGCGAACTGAGTGTCGCGCTTGTCCTTGAAGCCGACATTGCCGGGATTGATGCGATATTTGGCGAGCGCCTCGGCGCAGGCGGGGTGATCGGCGAGCAGCTTGTGGCCGATATAATGGAAGTCGCCGATCAGCGGCACGTCGATGCCCATCCGGTCGAGCTTCTCGCGGATATAAGGCACGGCCGCTGCGGCCTCGTCGCGATCGACGGTGATGCGGACAAGCTCCGAGCCGGCGCGGGCGAGATCGGCGACCTGCTTCGCCGTCGCCTCGACATCGGCCGTGTCGGTATTGGTCATCGACTGAACGATCACCGGGGCGCCGCCGCCGACCGTGATCGCGCCTTTGCCCGAGCCGATCTTGACGCCCACCGAATGGCGGCGCGGCGCCGGGCCGCTGGCAAGAACGGTGGAGGGATCGATCGCGCGTGTCAGAGTCTCGGACATGAAAACCTTCTTCGTTTGCTGCCGGCGGTGCAATGGTGTACCCAGCGCCGCATCGTGACCCCGTCATGACGGCAGGCCACGGAGTGGTGCTTAAAATTGCCGCAGCCGTCAAGCGGCGCAGGGTGACGCCTTTTTGCTCAGACGGTGGCCGCCTGCCCTCCGCAAGAGCGACAAAGCCCAGTTATTTCCAATACTTGACTATGTGGTACGAAGCCCGATTCGGCTCCGAGCGCGGCGATTTCACGATGCAGAGCCTTGGACGTGGCCTCCGTCACCGTGCCACAAGCCTCGCAGATGAGGAAAACCACCGGCTCCTCATGTTTATGTCCATGCGCGCAGGCCAAAAAGGCGTTGCGCGAGGCCAGCCGGTGCACCAGGCCGTTCTCGAGCAGAAAGTCGAGCGCCCGGTAGATGGAAATCGGGGCCGGGTGCTTGCCAGTCGCCACGGCGATCTTTTCGATCATGTCGTAGGCGCCAAGCGGGCGGCCTTCCTCGGCCAGGATTTCCAGCACCCGACGGCGCGCGGGCGTGAGCTTTGCCCCCTCGCGGCGGCAAAGATCCTCGGCATTGGCCATGGTGCTGCGGAACGCGGCGACAGCTTGGGCTTTTTTGGGCCGCGCCGGCGGCACGCGCTGTGCAGTCATCTTTCCATTATATCCGCCTGCGATCACAAAGGCGACAGTCACCTTTCGGCCTGCTTTGCGCTAGCCTAGATGAGTCGACTGAGATCAAAGCGCTTATTGCGCCCCGACCTCATGGAGGTAAGCATGACGCTCAAGACACGCAATGCCATCGTGACCGGCTCGACGAGCGGCATCGGCCTCGCCATTGCGCGGGCTTTTGCCGAGCAAGGCGCCAATGTTCTCATCAACGGCTTCGGCGAGGCGGATGCGATCGAGGCCGAGCGCAGCAAGATCGAGAAGGATTTCGGCGTCAAAAGCGTCTACTCCGCCGCCGACTTGACCAAGCCGGATCAAATCCGCGCCATGGTGAGCGAAGCCGAGACAGCCTTCGGCAGCGTCGACATTCTCGTCAACAATGCCGGCATCCAGCATGTCGATCCGATCGAGAAGTTTCCGCCGGAGATGTGGGACAAGATCATCGCGCTTAATCTCTCTGCCGCCTTTCACGCGATAGCCGCGGTCATCCCGGGCATGAAGGCGCGCAAATGGGGGCGCATCATCTCCACGGCCTCCGCCCATTCCAAGGTCGCCTCGCCATTCAAATCAGCTTATGTCTCGGCCAAGCACGGTATCGACGGGCTCACCAAGACCGCGGCGCTGGAACTCGCCACGTTCGGTGTCACCGTCAATTGCATTTCGCCCGGCTATGTCTGGACGCCGCTCGTCGAAAAGCAGATCCCCGATACGATGAAGGCGCGCAACCTGACCCGCGAGCAGGTGATTCACGACGTGCTGCTCGCGGCGCAGCCGACGAAGGAATTCGTCACCGTGGATCAGGTGGCGGCGCTCGCCCTCTTCCTCTGCACCGATGCGGCGAGCCAGATCACCGGCGCCAATCTCTCGATCGACGGCGGCTGGACTGCCGCATAGCAGAGGAGCCGCCGCGGATGACGAACCGCAAGAGCGTCAACCTCGCGCTGCAGGGCGGCGGCTCGCACGGCGCCTTCACTTGGGGCGTGCTGGATTATCTACTTGAGGACGGCCGCCTCGACATCGCGGCGGTCAGCGGCACCAGCGCGGGGGCGATGAATGCCGTCGTCCTCGCCCAAGGCTGGCTCGAAAATGGCCGTGACGGCGCTCGCGAAAAGCTCGGGCAGTTCTGGCGCTCGATCTCGACTGAGAATGCGCTGTCACCGGCGCAGAGCCGGTTCTTCGATCTCTTCTTCGGCCCACGCACGCTCGGCGGCCAATTCTCGTCCTTGTGGAGCGATCTTTTCACCCGCCTCACCAGCCCCTATCAATTCAATCCATTTGATTTCAATCCGTTGCTTGACCATCTCGAAGATGCCGTCGATTTCGAGAAGGTGCGCGCCTTCGACGGCTTCAAGCTTTTCGTCGCAGCGACTAATGTGCGCACTGGCAAGATCCAGGTCTTCAAGGGCGCGGAGTTGACAGCCGACCACGTCATGGCTTCGGCCTGCCTGCCAACGCTCTTCCGCGCCGTCGAAATCGACGGCGAGCCCTATTGGGATGGCGGCTACATGGGCAATCCGGCGATCTTTCCGTTCTTCTATGAGAGCAGCTGCACCGACATCGTCATCGTCCAGATCAATCCGATCGAGCGGCATACGGTGCCGTACAGCGCGCGCGACATTCAAAACCGGCTGGACGAGATCACGTTCAATGGGGCCTTGATGGGCGAATTGCGCGCCATCGATTTCGTTGTGCGCCTGATCGATGCCGGCAAGCTCTCCATAGACGATTATATGCGCCCGCTCGTCCACCGTATCGACGGCGGCGATCTTCTGCGCCCTTACGACGCCGCGACCAAGCTCGATGCAAGCTGGCCGCTCGTCAGCAACTTTTTCGAATTCGGCCGCAAGGCAGGCAAGCATTGGCTCGATGAAACCTACGATTTCATCGGCCGGGAGAGCACGCTCGACCTGCGCATGGCCTATTCGTGAGCGGGCCGGCGACGTCGGGGGATCATGCCGTCGTGCTCACGGCCTGTGGCACTACCGCCGCAGGCAAGATCGCCGAAATGCTGGTCCGCGACCGGCTCGCGGCCTGCGTGCAGAAGCTGCCGGTCGAGAGCACATATCGCTGGAAGGGCGGGATCGAGACGGCGCAGGAAGTGCTTCTGCTCATCAAGATCAAAACCGCCGATTACGCTGCCGTGGAACAGGCGATCCGTGCGCTGCACGATTACGAGATTCCGGAGATCATCGCGCTGCCAGTGGCGCAAGGCTTTGCCGGCTACCTGTCCTGGATCGACGAAGTCACGCGGCGGTCTTAAAGCACCGAGCGCGCGATCAACCGTTCGGCGTCGTCGATCGCCTGCGGCGTGCCGACATGCAGCCAGATGCCGTCGAGCCGCAGGCCGTGCAGGCGCCCCGTCTCGGCGGCCTTGAGGAAATAAGGCAGCAGGCGGAACGGGCCTTCCGGCGCATCGGCGAACAGCTGGGGCTTGATGATGCCGATGCCGGTATAGACGAAGGGCGCGACGCGTCGCTCCTCGCGCTTTGTCAGGCGGCCGAAACCGTCCATGGTGAAATCACCGGGCCAATCGACGCCGGAGCTTGCCGGCGTCGCGGCGACAAGCAGAAGCACGTCCATTTCGTCCGGGTTCCACGCTGCGGCGAGGCGGGGGAGATTGGGCTTTGCGCCCTCGACCCAGAAGGCGTCCGTGTTGCAGAGAAAGAATGGCGTGTCGCCGAGAATGGGCAGCGCCTTCTTGATCGCGCCGCCCTGGTCGAGCAGCAGATCGCGCTCGTCGGAAATGATGATCTTCGGGGCGCTACGGTCGGCGAGATGCGCCTCGATCTGATCGGCCAGATGATGCACGTTGACGACCGCGGTGCCGACTCCAGCGAGCGCAAACCGGTCGAGCAGATGGTCGATCATCGGCTTGCCGCCGACCTTGATGAGCGGCTTCGGGATCGTCTGCGTCAGCGGCCGCATCCGCATGCCGCGCCCCGCCGCAAAGATCATGGCTTTATCCGGCATCGAAGACTTCGTGGGCAAGGAGACGAACTCGCACAACCTGATTTTACGCCCGGCCGATGCGAGCAAGGTGTAACCTGCTACGCGCCCCGGCTGAAGAGGCGCGGCAGGTGGGTCTCATACCAGCCCTTGAGACCGGACAACAAGGGATGCGCGAGATCCTTGGCTAAATTTTCTTCTACGCGTGGCAGATGTGCCAGATATTGTGGTTTACGGTCGCGCTTATCGAGGCGCGCAAAAATACCGAGAATTTTCGTCGCCCGCTGGGCTCCGAGCACCGCATAGGCGCGGGCAAAGCCCCCCATATCGAAACCAGCGTCCGCGATGCGGCGCAATTGCGCATAATGGCCGAGGAGCTTCAGTTCCACCTCTGGCGGCACGCTCACCCGCGCATCCTGAAGCAGCGAAACGACGTCATAGGCCGGATGACCCAGCACGCAATCCTGAAAATCGATCAGGCCGACCCGGGCGCTGCCCTGGCGCTCGCCGAGCCAGAGGATGTTGGGCGAATGAAAGTCGCGCAGTGTCCAGGTCCGCGGTCCGGCGACGATATCGCGCAGCGTATGCCGCCACAGATTGACGAAGCTCGCCTTGGCGCCGGAGGTCAGCGAGGCTTTGGCGATATGCGGCGCATACCAATCGAGGAGCAATTCGATTTCGACCGATAGCGCGTCAAGATCATAAGCCGGAATACGATATTCACTCGATCCATCGACGGGTATACTCGTCGGCAGATTCAATTGATGCAGCCGGGCCAGAAGCGCGACGGATTCGGCATAGCGCTCAGTGACGATCTCGCCGCCGCTGACGACGCTCTCGCTGCCGAAGTCCTCAAGAACCGCGACGCCGACATCGAGATCGACGGCATAAATCTCCGGCGCCGAGAAACCTTCGGCGCGCAGGCCTTTGTCGATCGCGACAAAGGGGCGGATGTTTTCCGCAAGATGCGCCAGCGTGCCATAGGATTTGCCGAAGCGGATCGGCGGCCCGTCCGCGCGCGGCGGCGAAATCATCAGTACGGCGGTAGCGCCGTCGGGCCGGACGAGCCGTTCATAAGCGCGGGTCGAGGCATCGCCCTGCATGAACTGCCGCTCGGCATCGTCAAAGCCGGACTCGGCCAGCACGTCATGGACGGCGTGGGCGATGTCGAGCCGCGCCGCGAATGTGCCGTAGCCGGTCAGAGTCGCGATGCGGAAACCCGCGTCCTGCGCTGGGTCTAGAGCCATGGCGATATCCAGCCGGTCAGGCGGCAGGCGCTCGCCGGCGCGGTCCGGCCATTCGACAAGAACGAGCGCGCCCTCCGCCGCCTCGTCCCAGCCAAGCTCATCCAGTTCATCGGGGTGGCGGATGCGATAGAGATCGGCATGGACGATCGGGAAATCGAGCCCGTCGTAAATCTGCATCAAGGTGAAGGTCGGGCTTGGTACTTCGATATCCGCGTCGCCCGTCAGGCTGCGGATCAGCGCGCGAGCGAAGGCTGTCTTGCCGGCGCCGAGTCCGCCGCTGAGAGTCACGATATCCCCCGGCTTCAGCCAATGGGCGATCTGGACAGCGAGCGTCGCGGTCTGCGCCTCGTCGGGAAGCGCGATCCGCCATGTCGCACGAGACTTTTGCTGCGACAGGCTCGACGCCATCGGTACGATACTCCTGATCTCGATTGGTGCATCAACGCGAAACTCGACCGCAAATGCAACCCTGGCCGGCCGCGGTGGGCGCAATACCCCCCGCTTTGTCTATCCCGCGCCTTTTTGGCTAGAGCGTGTTCCGGAAAAGTTGCGTGAATTTTTCCGATCCGAGCACGCTCCGACCTAATGCGCGGCTTGGCCGGGAAATATGCAGCTCACGGTCGTCCCACGATTGGGCGCGGACTCGATCTCGACGCGCCCGCCGTGCAATTCGACCAGAGAGCGTACGATCGACAGGCCGAGGCCGACGCCGCGATGGTTCGAGCCGAGGCTGTCCGTCGTGAAGCGCTTGAACACGTCGTCGATCACCTCTGGCGGAATGCCGCGGCCTTGGTCGCTGACCTTGAGGATGATCTCGTCGCCGCGCCGCAGCGCCGACAGCACGACCGTCTGGCCCGGCTGCGAGAAGCCGATCGCGTTCGAGAGCAGGTTGAACAGGATTTGCCGGATGCGCTGGCCATCGGCGACGAACGTGCCGACTCCATCCGAGGCCTCGACCTTGAGACGGATCGAGGATTCGGCGAGCCGGTCCTGCACGCCCTGCGCCGCGAGATTGATGGTTTCGCGGATGTCGACCTTCTCGGGCTTCAGCTCCAGCGCATCGGCGTCGATCGAGGCGAGGTCGAGGATATTGTCGATGATCGCCAGCAGCGCCAACGACGAACTCGTGACATAGCCGGCATATTGCTTCTGCTTTTCATTGAGCGGGCCGGTAGCGGGATCGCCCAGCAATTCGATGAAGCCGATGATATTGGTCAGCGGCGAGCGCAGCTCGTAAGAGACGTGATGGACGAAATCGTTGCGCAATCTTTCCGCGTCCACCAGCGCCTTGTTGCGCTCGGTCAGCGCCCGCTCGACGCTGACGCTCGCCGTCACGTCAATGAAGGTCAGCAGGGTTGCCCCGTCGGGCAGCGGCTGCGCCGTGCAGTCGAGCACAGTGCCGTCCTGGCACGCGATCCGGCCCTGATAGCCCGTGCGCTGATCGTCGAGCCCGGTGACGACGCTGCGGATCGCGACGAAGACGGGATCATCCTTGGCGAAAATCGTGCAGAATGTGCTGACGCGGTCGATATGCGGTTTGTCGTCGAGTTGCGCCGGATCGAGCTTGAGAAGCTGCGCGAAGGCCGGGTTGAAGAAATTGAGCCGCCCGTCCGTGCCGAAGACGGCGACGCCTTCCTTCAGCGTATCGAGCGTCTCGCTTTGCACGCGGGTCAGCGCGTTGAAGCGCGATTCGAGATGGAAGCGCTCGGTAACGTCATCGAAGAGATAAGTGACGCCGCCCTGCGGATTGGGGTTGATGACGACGCGCAGCGTCCGCCCGTCGGGCAGATACCAGACCTGCCCGGTCGTCTCCATCGCCTGGTAGGCGGATAGGACGCTGTCTTTCCAGGCGCGGAAATCGGCCTGCTCGGGCAAAAGCCGGGCGGCGCGCAGCCGGTCGAGGATTTCGGAATCCGACGGATATTCGTCGAGGTAGGCGGGCGGAAGCGACCAGAGCTGGCGATAGGCGGAATTGTGGAAGACGAGACGTTTGCGGCGGTCGAATATGGCGACCGCGGTCGAAAGCTGGTCGAGCGTCGCGGCGTGGGCCTTCGTCTGCCGCTCCATATCGGCGCGCAGCGCTTCAAGCTGCGAGATATCGGCGGCGATCCCGGCCGCGCCCAGCGCCACTGGGACTTCGACGATATCGAGCAGGCGGCGCTGCCCGGCCGCGACGGCTGCGGCCCGGCCGCGCCAGATGGTACCGGCCTTGCGCGCCTCGATCGCGGCATCGCGGGTCGTGCGTTCGAGCAATTCCGTTCCACGCATGAGGGCGTCGGCGGCGTCCTTCGCCTCGACGGCGCGGACATAGGCGGCATTGACCCAGGCGAGCTTTTCGTCGCGGTCGCGCAGCCAGACCGGATAGCTCGTCGAATCAAGCAGCGCGTGAAGCGCATCGAGTTCACTGTAGGAGCGCAACAGCCGCTCGCGCAGACGCGCGGCTTCGAGCCGGTCACCGGAGACATCGCGGATGCGCATGACGGCGCGCCCGCTGACCGCGCGGCCATCGAGCTCGAGCGTCCGGCCGGCGAGGCTTTCGACGTTGAAGTGAAAGGCTTCTCCGCGTGCCCGCAATCTTTCGACGCAGGTTTCGAGCTGCTGGGCTGAATCCGGCGGCAGCCAGGAGCCGAAGCCGAGAATGCGCCGCGCGATCGGCTGGTCGGTGACGAGGCTCAGATCGCCTTCAATCTCGGCTTCATGGCCCGGGCCGTCCCAGGCGATAATGATCTGCGGCTCGGCCGCGAGAAAGACCTGCGCGCGATCGAATTTGGCGCGCATATCGTTGAGTTCGAGCGCATACGCCGCGTCCTGCTTCTCCCATTTGCGCGATTCGCGCAGGTGCAGAAGCGCGGTGACTGCGGAGAACATGACAAGGCCGACCAGCAGCGAGAGGCCGAGAATGTCCTGATTGGCCTGCAGATGCTGGAACATGAGCGCGGAATAGCTCGGCTCGGCGAAAGCGGGCGTCGCGGCGCAGCACAGGGCGGGCGCCGTCAAAAGCCTTGATGCCGACCCAAGCCGCACGTGCCAGGCCATTTGCCAATGTTGCGCGCTTGAGCCGTCCCGCTGCCGTGCTCGTGTGCCCATCGCGACCTCGTCATGACGCCGGCGCCGCGTCGAATCGCTCATGCCCGTTCGAATCACCTATTTACAACATGTCGCGGCAATCTGGGGCGGGCCAAATATTTTGTCGGTTTCGTACACGGTCGAGTGAAGCAGGCCGATTGGGCCGCGATTCCGTGACCTGTGGTTTCGCGATCCCTGGGTCATCCATTGCGCCGGTGGCAATAAGCCCTGGATTGCCAGCGATCCGGCCACGCCGCTCGATGCCCTACGGTGGAAGTTTGCCACGGCCTCGCCAGCGGCGAAGAATATCAAAAACGATTATCTCGCGGCGCGCCGTGCCGCCGCGACCCCATACGACAAGAGTCCGCGCCGCCTCAGATGATCCGGCGGGCGAGCCTCAATACCGATATTGGTCCGGCTTGAACGGGCCAGCCTGCGGCACACCGATATAATCGGCCTGTTCCGGCGTCAGCTTGGTCAAATGGGCGCCGACCTTGGCGAGGTGGAGCGCGGCGACCTTCTCATCGAGATGCTTCGGCAGGGTATAGACACCGCGTTCATATTGGCCCTGCTTGGTCCAGAGCTCCATCTGCGCCAGGGTCTGGTTGGTGAACGAGGCCGACATGACGAAGGAGGGGTGGCCCATCGCATTGCCGAGATTGACGAGCCGGCCTTCCGACAGAAGGATGATGCGCTTGCCATCGGGGAACTCGATCTCGTCCACCTGCGGCTTGACGTTGTTCCAGCGGAAATTGCGCAAGGCCGCGACCTGGATCTCCGAGTCGAAATGGCCGATGTTGCAGACGATGGCGCGATCCTTCATCGCCCGCATATGCTCGAGCCGGATGACATCGATATTGCCCGTGCAGGTGACGAAAATGTCGGCGCGTGGCGCCGCATCTTCCATGGTCGCGACTTCGTAGCCTTCCATTGCCGCCTGAAGCGCACAGATCGGATCGACTTCGGAGACGATGACGCGGCAGCCGGCATTGCGCAGCGAAGCGGCGGAACCCTTGCCGACATCGCCGAAGCCGGCGACCATGGCGACCTTGCCGGCCATCATCACATCGGTGCCGCGCCGAATGCCGTCGACGAGCGACTCGCGGCAGCCGTAGAGGTTGTCGAACTTCGATTTCGTCACCGCATCGTTGACGTTGATCGCCGGCCAGAGGAGCTTGCCCTCCTTGTGCATGATGTAGAGCCGATGCACGCCCGTGGTCGTCTCTTCGCTGACGCCCTTGATGCCGGCGGCGATGCGGCCATACCAGCCGGGGTTCTCCTTCAGCCGCTTCTTGATCGCGGCGAAGAGGACTTCCTCTTCTTCATTGGTTGCCTTTTCGAGGAAGGCAGTGTCGCCCTGTTCGGCGCGCACGCCAAAATGGATGAGCAGGGTCGCGTCGCCGCCATCGTCGAGGATGAGGTTCGGGCCGCCGCCATCGCCCCATTCAAAGATGCGGTGGGTATAATCCCAGTAATCGACCAGGCTCTCGCCCTTGCGCGCGAAGACCGGGATGCCGGCGGCGGCGATGGCGGCGGCGGCATGGTCCTGCGTCGAATAGATATTGCAGGAGGCCCAGCGCAGATCCGCGCCCAGCGCCCGCAGCGTCTCGATCAGCACGGCGGTCTGCACCGTCATATGCAGCGAACCGGCGATGCGCGCGCCGGCGAGCGGCTGGGAGGGGCCATATTCCGCCCGCGTCGCCATCAGCCCCGGCATTTCCGTTTCGGCGATGTCGATCTCCTTGCGGCCCCAGGCGGCAAGCCCCAAATCGGTTATGGCGGAATCGGCGGTCGAATGGGTCATCAGGCGCTCCTTGAATTCCGCGCCGGTCTAGCCGATCGCCGCGGCCAAGGCAATAAGGATATAAACAAGTCTTTATGTGATTTCCTGAGAGGTTGATCCGTGGCACGGAATCGTGGCTTGATCGTTTGGCGCGATTCCTGCTAAGCAAAAAGCTTGAGAAGGATTGTATTTGCGATGATGTTTCGACTGCGCGAACAGATTATGCCCCCCAGCAACGGCCATATTCGCCCGTTGCTGGAAAAATATGGGCTGCGCGCCACGCGCCAGCGCCTGGGCTTGGCTAAGCTTCTGTTCAGCAAAGGCAATCGTCACATCACCGCGGACGTTCTGGCGGCCGAGGCGCAGGAAGCGCGGATGTTTGCCTCGTTGGCGACGGTCTATAACGTTCTCAATCTCTTTGCCGAGGTGGGCCTCGTCCGCAGCTTCACCGTCGAGGGCGGCAAGACGATCTTCGATACGAACACGACCGATCACTGCCATTATTATTATGAAGACACCGGCCGCGTGACGGATATTTCGGCCAAGAACGTCAGCTTCGCTGGCCAGTTCGAGGCGCCGGAGGGCTATGAGGTCGTCAAGGTCGATGTCGTCGTGCGCTTGCGGCCGAAGCGGGACGGCCAGGCGCCGGCCGAGGCGCCCTCGACCCCCGACAATTCAGCACACTGACGTTCGGTTCGCGCCGTTGGCGCGCCGTAGCGTGCGGCCGAGCAGCAGCGCCGCCTTGGCGTTCAGCGCACTGATCTCGCCACCAAAGCCGAACCAGCGCCGCGGGTTTTGCCGCTCGCGCCGCAGCAGATGTTCGGCGACGGCAATGAGCGCCGCCGGGTCGGCGGCCGCGAGTCCGGGATATAGAATTTCCATCAGCATGGGCCGGCCGGCATAATCGCGGGCGCGGGCTTTCACCAGAAAAGCGGCGGTGCGCCGGGCTTGCGCGCGCAGAGCCTCGGCCGGGTCGTGTGGGGATGGCGGGATGGGCATGAGCGTCCTCCGGTAAGAAGACGCATTATATTCGGTCATTATACCTAATATAGGTACTGCTACCTTACATGGCAGAGTGGCGGGCTGATGCGATCCGCTGCCATTGGCCGGCTCGGACCACGGCTTGGATGGCCGCTGCCCAGATGACCTCGACGCCGCGGATCGGCGCGGCATTGTGGCTTTCGAGGTCGTAAGTGCCAGCGAGGGCACCGCGCCGCACGCGTTTGAGATAGCGCCGGCCGTCGCGCGTGCGCACCGCCGCCTCGCGGCCGACGACGTTTTCGGCATCCTCGCTCTGCCGCCAGCAGATGACGACATCGCCGGAATCATAGCGCGGCCACATGCTGTCGCCTTCGACCTCGAAGGCAATCGTATCCACCGGCGTGGCGAAGGGCACGCTGATCTCGAAGAGGCCATCCTCCGGAATTTGCTCATATTCCGGCAGGATCTCGGCGCCGGCACCGATCCGCCCGACAACTTTCACCTCGGTGCCGGCATTGGGATCGCCGACGCCTTCGAGGAGCCACGAAGCGCTCGTCTTCAGCACGGGGGCGAGGGCGGCGAGCGTCTCGGTCGTGATGCCGCGGCGGTCGCCGTTCTTCACCGCGCGCTTCAGATTGCGGATCGCGTCCGGCTTCTTGGCCGCGAGCGAGGCCGCATGGGCGGAAAGGCCCAGAGCCTGCAAGCGGCTCTCGACGCGAGCCAGAATGTCTTCGAGTTCCATAACGGTAGATTGACCGATTTCCCGCAATCTGCATTATGTATTTTTACCGTTGACATCAAGGTATAATTACCTAATAATTCTCTCGGGTAACGAGGGAGACCGTGATGCCATCTGAAAAAACGTCCTGGACGAGCGCGCGCGTCGCGCGGCTCGGCTTTCTGGTGGGGCAGGGGTTGGGCGCCAAGCGCATTGCCGAGGATCCGCTGATCGCCTCGACGCCCAATAATGTGCATCGCCAGGCGCAGCGCTTCGGCCTTGCCTTCCGCGATGCGCTGGCGATGAGCCTGCGCCTGACGCCGGAGGCCGCCGCCCGCTACGATGCCGCCGCAATCAAGCGCGGCCTCACGCGCGAAGCCTTGATTCGGCTGCTGCTGCTCGTCGCCGCAGACGAGCCGAACCTCCTTGACAACATCCTCGACGACGAGGCGTGAGCGATGGAGGATGATCTCAAGATCAATGCACTCGAAAAACCTTATGATGAAGAGAGCTTCGGCATTCCGCCGCGCTGGGAGCCGGAGCATGTCGGGCGCCGGCTGGTGAAGGCTTTCATGACTCTGGATCGGCTCCCCCGCACGCGCGGCCCGCGCGAGCCGGGCGGCCACTGGCCGCAACATGCCGTCGAATGGGCGGATCGTTTGGCCCGCGCCGAACTCTCCGAGGCCGAGAGGCGCGCGCGCGAGGCGGCGCAGAATTTCACCATGCTGCGACCGACCTCAGCCGAGATTGCCGAGATGGAGAAAGCCTTCGATTGGCTACGCGAATTGCGCGCCGTCGATTCCGGCATGGCGCTGGTCGCGAGCCTTTGGGCGTTGCGCACGGCGCGACGCAAATCCGTGCGCCGGCTCTGCACCGAGAAGAAATGGGCGCCGCACACATTCTATCGCAAGCGCGCCAAGGCGCTCGCCTTTCTCGCCGAGCTTTTGAACTCGCGCAACGTGCCGGTGTTTTGACGCGCCAAGCGATCCAGGCAGCCCTTCTGGGTTGCTTCGCTTCACTCGCAATGACGACAATTCCTCGCCGTGCGCGAGTATGAAACATAGAAATCGCCTTTCGCGCCGTTCTTGACCGCGCGACAATTGCGAGCGACAACACGCGCATTGCAGCGCCCGATCTGCGCGCTGATTTCTCCCCCGATTGGCAGACTTCTTCGTGCGCTCCTCCGCGTCATGGCCGGGCTTGTCCCGGCCATCCACGCCGGGACCTCGCTGTGGCGATCGCAATGTAGCGGTGGTGTCATCGCGTGGATGCCCGGCACAAGGCCGGGCATGACAGTGGAGAGAACGGTGCCAAGACTGCGCATGCCGTTCTTACTGATGGCACGGACTCTTGTTGGCCGTCATCCTTGTACGAACTCGCAAAACCACGCTTCGCCGATCCATTGACCGCGCGACAATTTGCAAGGCATAACACGCGCATTGCAGCGCCGGTTCTGCGCCCGCTGCACGAGACAAGGCCGCCGCGCATCGCGACGGCCTTTTGTTTTGCCGCGGCTCAGCCGCATGCTTCCCTGAAGGAAGTTTCCAAAGGAACCCCGATGCCGTCATTCAGCCCGGGGCAGGAGGCGGCGCGCCGTCTCCTCGAAGGGCCGCAACGCTATACATGCCTTGCCGGCGGCACGCGCTCGGGCAAGACCTTTCTCATCACCCGCGCCATCCTCGCCCGCGCGTTGAAGGCGCCGGGTTCGCGCCACGCCATTCTGCGGTTTCATGCCAATGCCGCGCGCGCCTCGATCGCGCTCGACACCTTGCCGAACGTCGCGCGGCTCTGCTTTCCGAAACTCAAGCTGCGGCACGCGCGTCAGGACGGTTTCTTCGAACTGCCGAATAAGTCGCGCATCTGGATCGGCGGTCTCGATGACAAGGAGCGGGTCGAGAAAATCCTCGGCCTCGAATATGTCAGCATCTTCCTCAACGAGGCTTCGCAGATTCCTTATGCCTCCGCGCTCGTCGCCTTCACCCGGCTGGCGCAGAAGGTCGATGGCCTGAAGCAGCGCGCCTATGTCGATCTGAACCCGGTCGCAAAATCGCATTGGACAAATCTGCTTTTCGGCGAGAAGCGCGATCCGGTCTCGATGCAGAAGCTGAAAGATCCGAAGAATTACGCGCGCTCCTTTCTCAACCCTGTCGATAATACCGGAAACCTTGCACCGGAATTTCTGGAGAGCCTCGCCAATCTGCCGGAACGCCAGCGCAAGCGCTTCTACGAAGGCGTCTATGTGGACGAGGTCGAAGCGGCGCTCTGGACCTATGAGATCATCGAGGCCGCGCGTTGCGCGCCGGGGGATATTCCCGAGGTCGCCCGCGCCAGCGTCGTCGTTGCGCTCGACCCGTCGGGCGCGGCGGGACGCGACGATCTCGGCGCCGACGAGATCGGCCTCATCGTCGCCGCGCGCGGGACGGATGGCGATTGCTACATCCTTGCTGATCGTTCCTGCCGCGAAGCGCCCGCCGTCTGGGGCCGCCGCGCCGTGACGGCGTTTCACGAATTCCGCGCCGATTGCATCGTCGCCGAGTCGAACTTCGGCGGCGAGATGGTGCGCGCGACGATCCAGGCGGCCGACCCCAATGTGCCGGTGCGTCTCGTCACGGCGAGCCGCGGCAAAGCCGTGCGCGCCGAGCCGATCTCGGTGCGCTACGCGCAGCGTCAGGTGCATCACGCCGGGCGCTTTCCCAAGCTTGAGGATCAGCTCTGCGCCTTCACTGCTGCAGGCTTTAGCGGCCCCGGTAGCCCCGACCACGCCGACGCGGCGATCTGGGCGCTCACCTATCTTTTCGAACTCACCGACGGCACCGGCATCATCGAGTTCTACCGGCGCGAAGCCGATGCGCGAAAGTAGCGCTCACGTCGTCCAATAGAGCACGAAAGCGAGCAGCACCGGCGCGCAGAACGCTGCGGCGCGGGCGAAAAAGGAATGTTCATGATTCAACGCGGCGAAGGTCAGCCGAGCTGGCCGCTCAGTCCCTATGAAGTGAGCGTGAGCTATGGCCAGGCCGGCGCGGCGGGGCAGGGGGCGGATTGGTTCGGCCCGCTCGCGCCCATCACGCCGCTGGCGCCACCGGAGGTCGCAGGCCGGCAGTGGGATTATCCCTCGGGCTATAATCTCGCGACCACGCCGCGCATCTACGAGCCGATCTCCTTCCATACCTTGCGCGGACTCGCCGAAGGCTATGATCTGCTGCGCCTCGTGATCGAGACGCGCAAGGATCAGGTCGCACGTCTTGTCTGGACCATCGGCCCGCGCAGCAAGCAACCGGGCGCCGATCCGCGTATCGCGGCGCTGCGCCAGTTCTTCGCCCGGCCGGACGGGCTGCACACGTTCGGCGATTGGCTGCGGCTGCTGCTCGAAGAATTATTCGTCATCGACGCGCCGGCGCTCTATCTGCAACGCGACCGCGCCGGCCGCCTCGCCGCGCTGCTGCCGCTCGACGGCGCGACGATCAAGCCGGTGATCGACGATTGGGGCCGTACGCCGCAGCCCTATGTCGAGAATGGCGCGATGGTCTATCCCGTCGCCTATCAGCAGGTGCTGAAGGGCTATCCCGCCGTCGATTACTCCTTGCGCGACATCATCTACCGGCCGCGCAACATTCGCGTCAATCGCGCCTATGGCTTCGGCCCGGTCGAGCAGATCGTTACCAGCGTCAACATCGCTTTGCGGCGGCAGATGTATCTGCTCGACTATTTCACCCAAGGGAACATTCCCGACTCCCTCATCGGCGTGCCGGAGAACTGGACGCCGGACCAGATCGCCTCATACCAGAAATATTGGGACGCTTATTTCGACGGCGCTCTCGGCCGCCGCCGTCGGGCCAAGTTCGTTCCCGGCGGCGTCGCCAAGACGTTCATCCAGACCAAGGAGCCGGACCTCAAAGGCCCGTTCGATGAATGGCTGGCGCGCATCGTCTGTTTCGCCTTCTCGATCTCGCCGCAGGGCCTGACTCAGCAGATGAACCGCGCCACGGCGGAGACGCAAAAGGAGATCGCGGAAGAAGAGGGCCTCGCGCCTATTCTCGCTTGGGTGAAGGATCTGATCGACCAGATCATCGCGCAGGAATTTGACGCGCCCGATCTCGAATTCACTTGGAGCGCCGAGCCCTCGATCGATCCGCAGGCGCAGGAGGCGATCCTTTCGAGCTATGCGACGAAGGGCATCATCACGATCAACGAGGCGCGCGCCGCGCTGGGCCGCGATCCCTTTCCCAATGCCGCCGCCAACACGCCGATGACGCTAACGGGCGGGGGATATGTGGGGCTGGGGGAGGCCACCACCGTCATCTCAAAGTCGTCCGTTCCATCGAAGGTTGATAAATCGACGAGCTGGGACGAAGATCAACATCCGCGCTGGCCTTCTGGGTCTGGCGATCATCAGGGCGGAGGTTTTGCGCCGAAGGATGAAGAGCAGGCTACCTCGTCGGAGAAAACTGCGCTTATCGACGACGATGGGTGCGATGAGGAGTGGAGAAGTGCTCTCCAATATTGTGAAGAACTCTTAGATTTGCATCCATTTCATCCCGATCGCGCGAAACTCGGTGGACATAAAACTCTCGATGGCTGCGCGAAGGGGTTTGTAAGCGCACGTTGCGGAGGAAATCCGGTCTGATGCAATTAAGCGATAACGATATTAGGAAAATTCAGAAGCTCATGCGCGAGAAGGCATGGTCGCCTGTTTATGCTTTGCTCGATGACGCCCGTGATCAAGCTATAACACGCGAAGATAAAGCGCGTGAAACCTATTGGAGATCAATAGCTCTGAAAAATCAAGGCCGATATCAGGAAGCAATTGACCTTTTGCGCAAAGATGGCACGCTTTTTAATAGCCAATGCCTCCCGCTCAAGATCATTGCCGAGGTTCTTGAGAGGATGGGTGATGATCAAGGTGCTTTACGCGAATTGAGCATGGCCCCGATCGAGCAGGAAATGGAAGATTTTTACGGTCTCGCGATCGACACTAAATTCCTCTATTTCTATTTGCTGGCAAAAATAGGTGATCGCTCGGTTTTGAACCGGCTTTCGGAAATACCGGACGATTATCGCCACATCACGATGGGTGGGAAGTTCTTGACGAAGGCGGACGTCGTCGCGCTGCTAAACCGAACCTGAAAATAAATGGAAAGCGCCCGATCTCGAATTCGCCTGGAGCGCCGAGCCCTCGATCGATCCGCAGGCGCAGGAGGTGATCCTTTCGAGCTATACGGCGAAAGGCATCATCTTGAATCTCGCAAAACGAGTGCTCTCCAATCTTGACGCCAGCATCGTCAAGCCCGATGAATCGCCCGGGCAAAGCGCGGAGCAGGGCGATGTCGTATCGGGCGGCGTATCTTCGCATCGGGGCCGCGCTGCTCTTTGCAACACTTTTAAGTCCATCGGCCCGCGCCGACGAGGCGCCCCCAATCGCTCCCGACAAGCCGGCGCCCTTCGTGACGCCCTCGCGCGTTTCAGCAACGATCGAGTTCGGCATTCCTGCGCTCGCGCGCGCGGTCGAGCGCGATGTGCCGCATCGCTTGGCGACCTTTGATGAGCGCATCCAGTGCGTTCACCGGCGTGTTCTTTTCTTCCGCGTCCGGGCCAATTGCGACATCGAAGGCTATGTCGAGCGCACCGGCCCGATTTCGCTTTACGGTCGCGGTGACGCCATTATCGGTTCGACGCCGATCTACGGGGCGGTGAGCGGACAGGGCGCGAATAGGTTCACGCGGCGCATTCACGGCGAGGCCGAGGCCGGCGTTACGGTCGAGGCGGAGGCGCGGCCGATGCTGCGGCACGATTGGTCGCTTGATCTTCGCCTGAGCGACAGCTTTCATTGGACCGAGCCGCCGGTGCTTCATGTGCTCGGCCGCAATATTCAGCTCGCCCGCTATGTCGAGCCGCGCATCCGCGAGCAACTCGCCCGCGTGCGCGTGCGCGCCGCTGAGGCCGTGCGCCGCCTTGATCTGCACGGCAAGGCGGAGACCGCCTGGCACCATGCCTTTACGCCGATCGAGCTTTCGGACAATCCGCCGGTTTGGCTGCAGCTCAACCCGCAAAGCGCCGCCTTCGCCGGCGTGCGCGCGGATCGCCGCGTACTTTGGGGCGTGCTTGAGATCGAGGGGAATGCTGCGACCTCTGTCGGCGCCGCGCCGGCGCCGGTCGCTGCCACGCCTTTGCCGCCGCTCGGTCGCGATATCGCGGCGCCGGGCAAGTTCGAAGTCATCCTGCCGGTGAATGTCGGCTACGATTTCCTGAGCCAAAAGGTCAAGGAAGTCGCCGCCGCGCAGTTGAATGGCGATGTCGCGTTGCGCGACGTGAAGACCTATCCGTCGAACGGAAAACTCATCGTCGGGTTGAAACTCGCGAAAAAGACCGACACGGCGCCCGACGCCGGCACCTGGCTTTATCTCACGGCGACGCCGCAGGTCGATCCCGAGACGCAGACCCTGCGTCTGCCGGACCTTGCGGCCCTCGCCGCGAAAGCCGATGCAGCCGTGCAGGCGAGCGGCGACGCCGATCTCGCCGATCGGCTGCGGCAGGCGAAAATCCTCTATCAAGAGGCCTATCAACGGCTGCTCGCGGCCGCGAACAAGAATCTGACGCGGCCCTTGAAGAACGGCTTCCGCATGGAGGGCCATCTCGACTCGGCCAAGCTCGATCATGTCGCACTGTTGCAGGATGGCGTCAGCATTGCGCTGCGCATGAGCGGCGATCTCAAGATTCTCTACGGCCTGTGACGATGCGTTTCGCCTGGCTGCTGGCTCTCGTCTCTCTTGCGGCTCCGGCCGCCGCGCAGACCGCGTTTTACGATGCGCCGCGCATCGATGCGATCGGCAAGCCCGGCACGCTCGTACGCGCAGAGCAGATGGAGGGCGCGCCGCTCAATGCCGCCGCCTATCGCGTGCTTTATCGCTCGACGAGTTTCGACGGCAGGCCGATCCTCGTCTCCGGCGTCGTCATCGTGCCGCAGGGCGCGCTGCCGCCGGGTGGCCGGCCGATCGTCGCTTGGGCGCATCCGACATCAGGCATCGTGCCGCGTTGCGCGCCCTCGCTCGCGCTCTTTTTCTTCCAGCAGGTGCAGGGCCTGCGCACGATGGTGCGGGACGGCTATGTCGTCGCTGCGACGGATTATCCCGGCCTCGGCACGCCGGGGCCGCATCCCTATCTCGTCGGCCTCAGCGAGGCGCGCGCCGTCATCGACAGCGTGCGCGTCGCGCGTAGCCTGCCGGGGGCAGGCGGCGCCAATCGCTTCATCGTTTGGGGCCATTCGCAAGGCGGCCACGCTGCGCTCTTCACCGGCCTCATCGCGAAGAGTTATGCGCCGGAACTGACGCTGCTCGGCGTCGCCGCTGCGGCGCCCGCGAGCGAGCTTGCGGATTTGATGGACGACGATCTTTCAACACCTGCGGGCAAGAACATCACCGCGATGACGCTGTGGAGCTGGCAGCGCGTCTATGGCGCGCCGATGGACAAGGTCGTCGATCCGCGCGCCATGCCGGCGATCGACAAGCTCGCGAAGGAATGTATCGAAGGGCCGTGGGATCTTTCCGCGCGTCAGCGGACCGAGAAGCCGCTGGAGCAGCACTTTCTGACCGTCGCGCGGCCCGCCGATGCCGAACCCTGGGGGTCGCTGCTCGCCAAGAACACGCCCGGCCCGTTGCCGCGTGACATTCCGGTGTTTCTCGCGCAGGGGCTTGACGATGCGGTCATCCGGCCCGCGGTGACGCAGGATTATTTCGACAGACTCTGCGAGAGCGGGAGCAAGGTGCGGCTTTTCCTGATGCCGGGGGTCGGCCACGGCGCCGCGGCGATGAAGAGCGCACTCGAAGCCATCGCCTGGATGAGCGCCCGGTTTGCCGGCGAGACGCCGCCGAGTGATTGCGGGAAATAGGCACATCTTCATGCCGCTCGTGTCCGCCTGTCGGCGGCGCGAGGGCTTTGAGCGACACCGCTAGTTGAATCGCCTCGGCGCTGCGAACGCGCCTCCATAATCTCGTCTCATTATCCGTAGGATTTTTGCATGCAGGCTCGAGCCGCCGGCGCGGTGTCCGTGCGCCTGCTGGAGCAACCGCGCACGCTTGTCGCAAGCGGCGAAGCGGTTTGGATCTGGCCGGGCATCGCACTCACGACGCGACGTGGCGTCGAAATTGTGCCCGTCACGGACGCGACAATCCGCTTCTGGGTTTCGAGGCCGCACGGGCCGGAGGCGCTCGACAGAAATCTTACCCGCGCCGTTGCGCGCGCCGCACAGTGTCTCACGGCGGGGAACGAGACCGGCGCGCAGTGGGCGATCGATGCGCTCCAGCTGACAGAGTTCTCGCAGGACGGTGCATTGTTGGCCTGCGCAATTGCCGACGACTTTGCGTTCCGAAGCCGAACCTACGTACGCGCGCAACTCCGCGCACATGGAATGCGCGGGACATCGCGTTACATTTGCCGATCTTCAAGCTCCATGCCGAAGCGGCGGGGGCTTTGGCAAAGGGCGTCATCCCTTTCGATCCGCAAAAACATCCGCGCTGGCCAGCCGGTGCGGAGGATAGCCAGGGCGGTCAGTTTGCGCCCGTCGGCGGCGAGTCGGATGCTTCTGTCATTCCCGCGGCTGTCCGCCGGCCGAAGCGGCCAAAGAGACTACCACCGTCTGGTTTGAAGGAGCATCTATCGGAGCCGCCGAGAGGAATCGGAGACAACAGTGGCAAGTTTCCAGAGCCGGATATTCCGCAAGAAGAGCCACCACCTGAAGTGCGATATGGAGTCGTCACCGAGATCGGGCAAGCGTTGCAAGAAGCCCTCACGGCAGGCGCCCTGCTATGGGTTCAAAATACGCTCGGGGGATTGGCAACGATTTGGTGGATGAAACAGGCAGCTACGAATTATTATTATCAGCTCTTGGCGAATCTCGATCCGCCCAAGACGCTGCAGGAATTGCAAGATGCCGTCAAAAGGCCGACCTTGGGCTATCATGTTCATCACATCGTCGAATGGGAGTCGGGCCTGGCGGACGGGATTACGCAGGACCGGATCGAGAGTTCTGATAACTTGGTCGAAATTCCAGAAATGAAGCATCGGGAAATTTCAGATTGGTATCAGACTCCGAATAAGGAATTTGGGGGCTTGTCACCGCGTGATTATCTTAGGGGCAAAGGTTGGGAAGAACGATACGATCTCGGCATCCAGAAACTTAAAGATTTTGGGATCCTCAAATGATCGAACAAAAACTCCTCGATACCTTGACGATCGATGAATTGATCATGGCATTTGAGGAAGTTTGCCTCGCGCAAGACACGGAGTTGCGTAACGCGCGTCTTCACAAGAAGCCTGAACTCGTTCACCAGCTGTTCGCGATTGGCAAGGAACTGAAAAGTCGCGGCCGCGAAGCGCGCCTTGCACTGACGAGCCTTTATGACCATCCGAACATGCATGTGAGATTGAAGGCGGCGAGATACACGCTTGTTGTTGCGCCTCTCCCGTCGCGCCAGATATTGGAAAAGATAGCCAACTTCGGGCATATGCCGCAAGCGGCGGAAGCGCGCGAAACGCTGCGCCACATCGACGAGGGTACGTTTCGGGATTAAGCCACTGCAATGGAGTGGTGAAGGTCAAATCTCGCTTGAATTTTGTCGCCGCCACGCCCCGCGTCGGCGGTTTTTGTTTGCGTATTTCTAGGGTCCAGCTTCGTCCAATCCGATCCCAGTTCGTCTCAACCGCTTTCTCAACGTGCACGGGTTTCGCACGCGCTCGAAAACGCATTGAAGGAGCCTTCATGTCAGACCTGAACCTGTTCATTCCGATCACTAAGGTCGATGCGCAGCAGCGCCTCGTCTATGGCGTCGCGACGGCCGAGGCCGAGGACCGCGCCGGCGAGATTTGCGATTACGCCTCGACCAAGCCGCTCTACGAGAAATGGTCGCAGGAGATCGCCCAATCCTCCGGCGGCAAATCGCGCGGCAATCTGCGCGCCATGCACGGCGCAATCGCCGCCGGCAAGGTGACGGCGCTCAACTTCAACGACAAGAAAAAGCAGATCGAGATCTGCGCCAAGATCGTCGACGATGCCGAATGGAACAAGGTGAAGGAAGGCGTCTACACCGGATTCTCGCAAGGCGGCACCTATGCACGGCGCTGGACGGATGAAGACGGCCGCACGCATTACACCGCCGCGCCGAGCGAAATCTCGCTCGTCGATCTGCCCTGCCTGCCGCAGGCGCGCTTTGAAATGGTGAAGACAGACGGCTCGCGCGAGTGGCGCTACCTCGTCAAGGATGCGGGCGCATTGGCGCAGCTCGCGCAAATCCTCGGCGAGATCGAGGATTTGAAGGAGGCCCTCGCGCCGGACGTGGACGATGACCAAGCCTATGCCGACACGATCACCCAGCTCGGGTCGCTCGTCGGCCAGGCGCGCAGCGTGCTTGAGACGATCGGCGCCGACGAGGACCAGGAGACGGCCGCGGAGGAGACGCCGGTCGCGGCGGATAAGCGCGCCGCCGCCCGCGGCCTTGATCTCGGCGGGCGCGAGGCCGGCGCCGCGTTCGGCAAGAGGCTCGATCGTCTCGATGCCATGCTCGCCGATCTGCTCAAGCGCGTGAAGAATATCGAGTCGCAGCCGCTGCCTCTGCCGCTCTCTGGCGCGGCCCGCGCGGTCTCGAAAGGCGAGGAGCGCGATGCGGGGCTTGAGAAGCTGCTCGCTGACCCTGACGCCTTGTCGCTTCTCGCCATCAAGCTCGCGCAGCGCAACGGGCGCAGCTTTCTGACGCGCTGATTTTGTCCTGTTCTCATGCTTCGAGACACACGCTGCGCGTGCTCCTCAGCATGAGGGGTAATCTCATCAACAACACGTCCTTACCCTGAGGAGCTTGCGAAGCAAGCGTCTCGAAGGGTCAGCCAACGCACGCGCCGTTTCCGGCGCGATTTTCATTTCAGGAGCCATAAATGACCAGTGCAGTCAAAGTTCAGGATTTGCTTGCCAACATCAAGGCCGCGCAGCAGCGCCCGTTGGGCGATCCGCGGCTCGAAGGCCTGATCGGCCTCGAGAAAAGCACGTTCACTGAGAATGCGAGCGCCACCTCGGGCCTCACTTTCTATGATCTCGAAGTCGGCGCCAAGCTGCTCTATCCAGTGCTGACCCCGCTGCGCAATGCGATCCCGCGCGTCTCCGGTAAGGGCGGTATTCAGGCGAATTGGCGCGCCATCACCGCGATCAATACCTCCGGCCTGCGCTTCGGCGTCTCGGCCGCCAATCGCGGCGGCGCGCTCGCGGTCGCGACGCAGGATTACACCGCGACCTATAAGGGCATCGGCGTCGAGACCAGCGTCGATTTCGAGGCGCAATATGCCGGCCAGGGTT
Source organism: Methylovirgula sp. (assembly GCA_031291555.1). Lineage (GTDB taxonomy): Bacteria > Pseudomonadota > Alphaproteobacteria > Rhizobiales > Beijerinckiaceae > Methylovirgula. Next base: position 29,407 of record JARLIV010000022.1, read on the forward strand.
TCGACGACATCCGCGCCATCGCCGCGAAGACGGGCCTCGAAGCCTTGATGCTTGGCGAGGAGGCGATGATCCTTGGCGGCAACGGTTCGACGCTGCTCGGGACCACGCCGACGCCGACGCTCGTCGCATCTTCGGCCGGCGGCACGCTCGCGAGCCAGACGCTCTCCGTCGTCGCTGTCGCGCTAACGCTCGACGGCGTGATGAACGGCTCGGTCGCCGGCGGCATCCAGGCCTCGATCACGCGGACGAATGCGGATGGCACGTCGGATACGTTCGGCGGCGGCGCGGCGAAGCAGTCGGCGAGTGCCACTGTTTCCGTCACCGGCCCGGACGGCAGCGTTGCCGCATCGATCAGCCCGGTGAAAGGCGCGCTCGGCTATGCCTGGTTCTGGGGCGCTGCGGGTTCGGAAGTGCTCGGCGCGATCACGTCGATCAATTCGCTCGTCATTACCGCGGCGGCGGCGGGCGCGCAGACCGCGGCTTCGCTCGGCGCGAGCGACAATTCGGTCAATGCTTTGGCTTTCGACGGGCTCATCTCCCAGGCCGTCAAGACGGGCTCCGGCGCCTATGTCGCGATCCAGCCGACGGGTACGGCCGGCGCCGGCACGCCGCTGACGGCGGATGGTTCCGGCGGTGTCGTCGAGATCGACGCGGCGCTGAAGTCCTTGTGGGACAATTATCGGCTCTCGCCCGACACGATCTGGGTGTCCTCGCAGGAGGCGCTCAACATCTCCAAGAAAATCCTCACCGGTTCGACGGTCGCGGCGCAACGCTTCGTTTTCGAGGCGAGCCAGAACGCGATCGGCGGCGGCGTCATGGTGCGCACCTATCTCAACCGCTTCTCGATGCAAGGTGGCAGCAGCCTGGACATCAAGCTGCATCCCAATCTGCCGGCGGGCACGATCCTGCTGACGACGCAGGCGCTTCCCTATCCGCTCTCCGGCGTCGGCAATGTCATGCAGATCCGCACGCGGCAGGATTATTACCAGATCGAATGGCCGCTGCGCTCGCGCAAATATGAATATGGCGTCTATGCGGACGAAGTGCTGCAGCACTATTTCCCGCCATCGCTCGCCGTCATCAGCAATATCGGCAACGGCTGATGCTTCTGCGCGCGCCCGCGCATTGCACGGGGCTATCGCACGAGGGCCGCGACTATCCTGTCGCTGCCAATGGGCTCATCGAGGTGGAAGATCATCTTGCGCCCTTCTTTCTCGCGCATGGCTTTCTACTCTCACCGGGGGCGGAGCGGCCACGCTCGCCGCCGCCTGGCGGGAATATGCCGGACATCGACGCTTTGAATCGGCGCGAGCTCTTTGCGCTGCTGCGGGAGAAAGGCGTGCGTGTCCGCCCACCCATCACCAATGACGCGCTGCGCGAGGCGGCGCGGCGCGCGGCGAACGAGGAAGCGCGCGAGGCGTAGCGGCTTGTCGAAGACAATATCCCTCACCCTGAGGCGCGAGCGCAGCGAGCCTCGAAGGGCGAGGGATCGCTCTTCAGGGCAGACTTATGACGCCCTCATGGTTCGAGACGGTCGCTTACGCGCCCTCCTCACCATGAGGGTTTCCCTGCCCGGATCGAGTCCTGGGAAAGCCACGACGATAAAGTTGCGCATCATCCAAGGATTATCCGATGTCCTCTCCTTTCGATCTCGTCAGTCTCGCCGATCTCAAGACCTGGCTCGATCTTGCGAGCACCGATGATGATGCACTGCTCGGACGGCTCATCACGCAAGTGAGCCGCGCGACGCTCGCGTTTCTCGATCGCGGGAATATTCTGCCTTCGCGTATCGTCGAAACGCGGGACGGGCGCAACGACACCGAGATTGTCTTGCGACAATGGCCGGTGACGTCGATTGCCGCGCTGACTATCGACGGCATTCCGATCGCGCCCGCGCCGCCGCTGGTTGCGGGCGGTCCGCATCGGAGCGGCTATCTGCTCGAGACGGCGGAAAATGCGCCGCCGGGCCACATGCAGCGGCTTGCCTTGCGCGGCCGTCTGCTCACGGCCGGCGTGCAGAATATTTGCGTGACTTATACCGCCGGCTATCAGGTTTCGGCCGAGCCGGCCGTGGTGCCCGCAGTCGCGCCCTATGAAGTGCTGGCGCAGGAGCCTTACGGCGATTGGGCCAACGATCGTGGAATCGTCTATGCCAATGGCACGCCGCTGACGGCTGTCGTATCGGCACCCGGCGCGGGGCAATATACGATCGCCGACGGCCTCTACACATTCTCCGCAACGGATGCCGGCGCTGGAGTCTTGCTCAGCTACGGCTATGTGCCGGCCGATCTTTGCTTCGCCGCAATGGACTGGATCGCCGAGCTTTATAATTACCGCAGCCGCATCGGCCAGCAGTCGAAATCGCTCGGCGGCCAGGAGACGACGTCCTTCATCGTCAAGAACGTGCCGGATTTCGTTGCCGCCGCTCTGCAGCCCTATCGCCGGGTGATCCTGCCATGATCGGCGTCGATCTCGATGCCGATGCGATCGCCATGGCGCTGGCTGACAAGGCCGACGCCTTGCGCCAGGAGCTTGAAGACAAGGTCAGGGCCAATCTCTCCGGCGTGATTCTGAAATCACGCTCCGGCGCTCTGCTCGACTCGATCAGCTCAGACATTGAAGATGACGGGTCGGGCGTTACGGCGACGATCACAAGCGCCGATGTGCCCTATGCCGGCATTCTCGAATATGGCGGCAAGACCGCCGCGCATGACATCGTGCCGAGCAAGGCTAAGGCGCTCGCCTTCATCGCCGGCGGCGCCGAGCGTTTCGCGAAAATCGTGCATCATCCGGGTTCGACGATCCGCGCCTTCGCCTATATGGGCAGCGCGCTCGATGACCTGCGGGATGAGATTACGAGCGGGCTGAAAGCGGCGGTGCTTGAGGCGCTGGGAGCGGATCAATGACCACCTCACGCGACTCCGCGATAGTGGCGCTCGTGCGCCTCGTTGCGTCGGCCTATGCCTGGAAGAGCGGCCCGGTGCGCAAGCTGAAACTCTGGAGCGATGTGCCGGCCGCGGCGCGGCCCGCCTGTTTCGTTTTCGAGGGCGGCCTCGAATCCTACGCCTGGAGCGAAGGCGCGGTGCCGAAGCGCGTCATCGAGCCCAAGCTCTTCATCTATCTCAGCGCCAGAGGCGATACGCCCGGCGCGTCTTTGCTCAATGGCGTGATGGACGCGCTCGACCAGGCCTTCGCGCTCTCCGGCGCCGATCTCGGCCTTGGACGCAATACGCTCTCCGGCGCGGCCTATAGCTGCCGTATCGACGGCAAGGTGCTGAAAGACCCCGGCGACCTCGACGGTGATGCGCTTCTTGTCGTGCCGGTCAGGATCGTGCTCGCCTAGCCAATCAACGAAAGGATCACCCATGTATAGTTTCGGCTCGGGCGTGCTCATCGGCACGCGCAGCGATATTGCCAATGCGACGCCGCTCAACTTCGGCCTCGTTCAGGAAGTCACGATTGATGAATCGGCGGGCGTGAAGGAGCTTTACGGCCAATATCAGCGCCCGATCGCCATCGCCCGCGGCACGATCAAGACGACGGGCAAGGCCAAGGTCGCGCGCATCTCCGGCCTCGCCTTCGCCAATCTCTATTATGGCGTCACGCCCGTGGCCGGGCAGGTCGCGACCTCGTTCGCCGAGGCCGCCGCCGTGCCGGCCACGAGCCCCTATACGCTGAGCGTCGCCAATGCGGCGAATTTCGTCGCCGATGCCGGCGTGCTCTATGCGGCGAGCGGCCTGCCGTTGACCAAAGTCGCGTCGAGTCCCACCGTTGGCGAATATAGCGATGCCGCCGGCGTTTATACGTTTGCCGCCGCCGACGAGGGCAAGGCGGTGCTCATCACCTATACTTATACGATCGCGAGCACGGGCCAGAAATTCACCATCGCCAATCAGCTCGTCGGCACGACGCCGACTTTCCAGGCCCTGTTCTACACGACCTTTCAGAATCAGGCGGTGACTTTGCAACTCAACAATTGCACGTCGAGCAAATTGAGCTTCGGCACCAAGCTTGAGGATTTCGTCATTCCGGAATTCGATTTCTCCTGCTTCGCCGATGCGGGCGGCAATGTGATGACCTGGTCCTTCGCGGAGGCCTCGTAATGCGGCCGCAGCCGATCGTGCTTCACCTCGGCGGCCAGGACTTTCATGTGCGGCCACTGACCTTGGCGCAGGTGCAGCGCATCGAGCCGCTGCTCGCGACGCAATCGCAGCGCGCTGGGACAAGCATCGCTGTAGCGAGCGAGATCGTCGCCATCTCGCTTGAGCGCGATCATCCGCAAGCGGCCGCGACGCTCGGCGAGATGGAAGCGACCGCGACGGAGATCGCCGCCGCCATGCGCGCCGTTCTGCGTCTTGCGGGGTTCATCGCCGCCGATGGCGCGGAGACGGCATCGGGGGAAGGTCAGGCGGGCGCGGACTCGATTTCGGCCTGATCTACGCCCGCCTGATGACAGCCTGCAGCTATACGCCAGCCGAGATCGACGAGATGACGCTCTTCGATGTGGCAAATCTCTTTGCCTATTGGCGCGAGACGCCGCCTGCGCATGAAATCCTGAAATGTGTCTATCGCATCGCGCCGAAGCCCGCGGCAGAGCCGAACGCGGCGGGCGATCCGAGCGGCATCGGCGCGCTGATTGCGCGCTTTCCTGACGGACAGGTGAAGCAGACATGAGTGACGACGTCACGATCACATTCAGCGCCGATATCTCCGACCTGCAACGCGGGATGCAGCAGGCCTCGGCGGCAATCGATACGACGACGAGCGCCTTGCGCAGCGGCGCCTCGCAGCTCGGGGGAACTTTCTCGTCGCTGTCGCAAGCCTATGCGCAGAGCGCCGCGCAGGCGGCGCAGACGAGCCGCGACGCCAGCGAGACGCAGCTTGCTATCGCGCGCGCGCAGGCGAACGCCCAATACCAGATCGCGCTCGATGGCGTCAGAATGCAGGAGGCGCTCGTCAAGGAGCAGGCGCAGACCTCGCAAATGAGCCATGAGCAGCAATTGCAAAGCCTGCTCGCGCTCGAGGCTCAGCGCGAGGCGCTCGAGCGCCAGCATTTGCAGGCGGTGCAGGCGACCTATGCGCAGGATTCGGACGCCTATCTGCGCTTGCAGCAGCGGCTCGAAGAAGTCGAGGCTGAGGGTGCGTTGCGCCGCGAGCAGATCGAGCTGAACTATAATCGCGAAATCTATGCCGATTATCGGCGGACCTTCGATCAGATCGGCTCCAGCGTCTCCACCGCGATCATGGGCATGATCGAGAGGCACGAAACGCTGCGCCAGGCCGCGCAGAAAGTGTTGCTCGCAATTATACAGGATTTCATCCAAGCGCGCGTCCGCACGGTGGCCGATTGGCTGGCTGGCGTCGCCACCGAGACCACGGCGACGCAGATCGGCCAGGCCGCGCAGACGGCTGCCGTGACGTCCGGCGTTGCGGCGCGCACATCGATGGAGCAGGCTGGCGCCGCCGCCGGGCTCGCCGCCAATGCCGCATCAATGATCCGGCAGATATTGGCCTCGGCGCGGGAGACATTCGCGGGTGTCTTCGGGTTTCTCGCGCCGGTTTTGGGGCCGGCCGCGGCAGGCCCGGCGGCGGCCGCAGAGGGCGCGGTGGCGGCAGCCGCAAGTTTCGCCGTCGGCTCCTGGGAGTTGCCGTCGGATATGCTGGCCAATGTTCATCGCGGCGAGATGATCGTGCCGGCCGGCGCGACGCCTTGGGCGCAAGGTGTGCTGGCGAGCGCGGCCACTGGCGGCGCGGGTGGCGTGACCGTCAATCATGCGACGCATTTCAATATCAGCGCGCTCGATTCGCAGGATGTGAAGCGCTGGTTCAAGAACAATAGCAAGCTAATGCTGCGCACGATCAATGAGGCCGTGCGCCATGGCTCGCATCTCGGGCTCGACAGGCTGCGCAGCCCTGTATGACTGGCTACATCTGCGGCGTGAACCTCCTGCCTTCGACGGGGGAGTTCACCTATGACACGATCGCCTATCTCGGCCAGCGCGCGACGGAGACTTCGCTCGTTTCAATCAATCGCTATGCGAATGGCGGCCCGCTGGCGGGCATCGGCAGCAAGACGGATTATTCCGTCGCGGTCGACAATCTGCAGGCGGAAGCGCCGGGCTGCACGACCGTTGCAATTGTCGCGGCCTGGTTCGGTTCTTCGACGGATGTGACAGCCTGCAAAATCTATCCCTCGACGACCTATATCAACGGCACGTTCCAGCAGGCCGGGGGTGGCGTGGATCATTGGCGTTGCTCCGGCCTGACGCAATCGTCCTCCGGTCTCATCGCCATTCCACAGGTGAGCGGCAGCTTCATCTATGGCGGCACACCGTCCGACCAGTCGATCGTCCGCTGTTTTCAAGACTTGAAGGCGCGGGGATTTCGCACCGTCTTCTACCCTTTCGTGCTGATGACCGATGCGAATGAATCCTGGCGCGGGGAGATCACCTATTTAGGCGACGACATTTCGAGCGCGGCGACGGCGGCGATCAATGCCTTTTTGGGTTCGGCGGCGGCTTCGCAGTTCACGCGCGACACGACGAACCTGACCGTCGCTTATTCCGGTCCGGCGACCGACTTCACCTATCGGCGGATGATCCTGCATTACGCCAACCTCTGCGTCGTCGCGGGTGGCGTCGATCTCTTTCTGCTCGGCTCGGAATTGCGCGGCCTGGAGATAGTGCGCGGCCCCGCCTGGACGAAAGCGGGCACGACAGGCGGCGACGGGAAGGTGACATGGGATTATCCCTTCGTCGCCGGGCTGATGCAATTGGCGGACGATGTTCGCGGCATTTTCGACGCGGCAGGTCTCACGAAAGATGCGGCGGGTCCGCACAATCTCATCACCTATTCGGCCGATTGGTCGGACTGGATGGGCGTGCAGCATGCGGGCGAGAACGGCCAGTGGCCGCATCTCGACCAGCTCTATGCACACGAGAATATCGATCTCGTCTGCTTCGATAATTATCTGCCGCTGTCGGATTGGACGACGGGTGGCGGCGGGCTCGATGCGCTCTATTGGAACGCGCCCCTGCCGACCGTGTGGCCGCCGAGCACGACAGAGATGAACGGGCTCGGGCTTTCCGGTTCGCCGACGCTCTACAGCCTCGATTATCTCAAAGCGAATATCGAGGGCGGCGAGAAATTCAACTGGTATTATAGCGACGGCACGAATGCCGGCATCGGGCTCGATCCAAATGGCACTGACCTTCGCGTTTCGTTGCCGCAGGGAGACCGGCTCACGCAGAGCCGCAATCCCTATGCCGCCGACCAGCAATTGCTGGCGAACAAGCAATTGCGCTGGTGGTGGAACAATCCGCATCAGGCGATCTATGATGCGGGTGACGGCAATGGCTGGGTACCGCACGGTCCTAATACGGAATGGGTGCCGCAATCGAAATCCATCACCTTCGCGGAATATGGATGTCCGGCGGCGGATCGCTGCACCAACCAGCCAAATGTCTTCTATAATCCCGCTGCCGCGGCCAGCGCGACGCCCTATTGGTCGATCTGGGATCGGGGCGCCGCCGGCGGATATGTGCCGCGCCGCGACGACGAGATTCAATTGCTCGCGCTGGAAGCCATCTATGAATATTGGGTAACGGACGGCCATAACGCGACATCGGCGGCCGGCGTCAAGATGATCGAGCCGGCCTTCATGTCCGCGTGGAATTGGGACGCGCGGCCGTTCCCGACCTATCCGCAGCGAACGGACGTCTGGGGCGACGCAGGCAATTGGCCCTCGGGTCTCTGGCTCGACGGCAAAGGTCCGTTCCTCGTGCCGCCAGTGCCGGACGCGCCGCCTGCACCTTCGCTCTCCGCCACCTTTCCTATGCTGAGCGGGCAGGGCTGGTCGATCCATTATCGCCCGGCGTTCGCGACAGATGTCGCGGCGCATGTCTCGGGGCGTGAAAGCCGCGCCGCGAAAATTTCCGTGCCCCTGTGGGAGATCGAGTTGAGCTTCGATCTCTTGCGCGCGGATATTGCAGCCGATCTGCAGATGATCGCTGGCTTCTTCGGTTCAATGGCCGGGCAGTCTGGGGCGTTCACCTTTCCAGTGCCGCCAGAGCTCGGCCTGGGGGCCACATTCGCGTGCCGCTTCGCTGACGATGTTCAAGACCCCGAAGAATTCATGCGCCAGCTCCATACCCTGCAATCGCTCAAACTCCGGACGGTGAAGCAGTGACCGCGCCGCCGTCATTTCCCGCGCTCGCGGGTCAGGGCTGGTCGGTCCACAAGCGACCGACATTTTCAACGCGCGTCGCCTCGCATGTCTCCGGTCGCGAAGTGCGCAGCCCGCTCTTCGCCGCGACGCTCTATGAGTTCGAACTGACCTATGACGGGCTTGCGTCCAACGCCGCCTTTCCCGGTCTCGGCACGAATTCCCTGCAAAGCCTGATGGGCCTCTACCTCCAATGCGAAGGCCAATACGGCACCTTCCTCTATACCGATCCCAGCGATTGCATGGCGGCGGGGCAGGTGATCGCGGCGGGCGACGGCATGACGATAAGCTTCACTTTCCTGCGTGCGCTCGGCGGTCTCATCGAGCCGGTGTCTTGGGTTTCCACGGTCGCGAATGTTTATCTGAACGGCATCGCGCAAAGTTCGGGCTGGGCGCTCAGCCAGCCGAACACGCTGACGTTTGCTGCCGCGCCAGCGAGCGGCACCGTGATCAGCGCGGATTTCACCTACGCCTTTCAATGCCGCTTTCTCGACGATCAGGAAGATTTCGAGAATTTCATGAGCGGTCTTTGGCAAGTTCAATCGCTGAAATTCCGGAGTGTGAAGCCGTGAAAGCCGCCTCGCCCGCTCTTGTCTCCTATATCAACGCCGTCCGCGCCCGGCGCGACGCGCCCTTGTTGATGGCCGATTGCTTTACGCTTTCCCTGCTTTCCGGCCTCGTTCTCACTTATACCAACGCCGATGTGCCGATCGCGCTGAATGGCTATACCTATGCAGCGAATTCCGTTCTGGTCGATGGCCTGAATTACAAATGCGCGGTCGGCCTCGATGTCGATCAGCAGAAGATCACGATCAGCGCAAGACCATCGGACACGATCGGCGGTGTGCCGTTCTTGCAGGCGCTGCGCAA
>JARLIV010000142.1 GCA_031291555.1 Methylovirgula sp.
ATATGGTCACGATCGGTGGCGACGTCGTCTTGAAGTTCTGATTTCGTAAAGATCAACTTTCAAACGCCGGCCTTCGGGCCGGCGTTTTTGTTTGGTTGGTCGTTCGACGGGCGTTCCGCACATCGCAAAAAGGCGCTTCTCGCGAAGCGCCTTTTGTTAGGTTGGAGCCGTGCGGCAGGCTTGGCGAGGACGAGTTTGGGAGGCGCCCATCATTGCGATGAGCGGAACGCCCGTCGAACGACCGACCAAACAAAAACGCCGGCCCGAAGGCCGGCGTTGCAAGTTGATCTTTGTTGAAATCAGAACTTCAAGACGACGTCGCCACCGATGGTGACCATATCGCTCTTGGTGCCGATGGTCGAGTTGGCCGGCACGTTGAACGGCGTCGTTCCGTTAAGCGAGGTGTCGTAGCGAACTTCCGGCCGGAAGATCACGGCCTTGACGAACGGGATCGAGGACGGAAGCGTCGGCGTGATATTCAAGCCCGCAGTGAATTCGAAATAGGTGGTCGGCGGGCCGCAGTAGACGGTGTTGGGGTAGCCGTGCACGGCATTGACCCAATCGAAGTTGCCCGGATAGGCGCAGACATAGGTGCCGCCGCCGGAGGCATTGCCATTGTCACGGAACACTTCAGCGCGGCCGTTGATCTTCAACCAATCGAGCGGCGTCTGATAGGAGGCGTAACCGACGCCGCCGTAGGTGGAGGCTCCGGTCAGATCGTTCTTGGTGTAGTTGGCTTCACCGATGACCGTGATCTTGTCGGTCGCGGTCCAGGTTAGGTTGATGTCGTTTTCATAAACAAGAGAGCTGTTGGCCGCGTTGTTCCCCGTCAGCGGAATATCCGCCTGGTAGAAGGGATTTTCCGGGCCGATATGCGTCGTGGCCAGAACGGTGACCGCGCCGCCGAACAGTTTGTTCAGGCCGATGCCGCCCTCGAAGGCCGGGGCGTTGTTGTTGTCGCCGGTGTACGGGCCAAGCGTCGTTTGGTTACCGCTGCTGATGCCGGTGTAGATATCAACCGTCGGATTGATGTGCGTGATCGCCAGAATGCCGAAGTCAGCGAACGGCTCCGGATAGTTGAAGATGTAGGAGTGCGAATAGAAGAGATTGGCGGACGGATCGATGAAGGATTCCACACCTTCGAGCGTCGGCCACTGGCCGAGTTTAAAATCGATACCGCCGGGAGTGATCCAGGGCGTATGAACCATCGCGTACGCCTGCACGAGCGCGAGCTGGTACTTCGAGTTGATCAGATACTCGCCTTCTTGGAGATAGTGAAGGAAGCGGGCATCCGTGCCGAAGTCGCCTTGGATGACGAAGCCGACGTCATAGCCGGTCGCATTCGGATCGGTCGGCCGTTGGATCGTGATGAGGCCATCATTGAGCATCGGCACGTTGGCCTGCTCATCGAACACCCGACCCCAGTTGAGACCGCTGCCCGGGTTGTCGGGATTGCCCATGATGCCGGCGTCGATTTCGCCGTTGACGGTGATCGTCGACCACCAAGACGGCGGCGGCGCGGGCGGAGCCTTGCTCGTCGGCAGATCGGCGGCCGCAGCGACCCCGCTCGTCACGCCGAGTATCGTGCCCGCACAGAGCGCCGACAAAAATGAAGATCTGCGCGAAAAAGCCATTTCTTTTGCCCCCAGTAGGTACCCGTGTTCTAACATGACAAAAGTACACGGCGGCCTGGGGCAGGCAACGGAAGATCGCTGTTCGCACTTGCTTTTCTGGGATGCGGTGCTTTCCTGCAACGGATAGTCGCTTCTCGCGGCAGCTTGCCCGGGCAATTGGCAGGTTTTGCGCGCTTCTTAGCCGTAGCGGAGGCCTGGCCGGCCCGGAATTCAAGACTTTCCTAGGTTTATCCGCGCCCGATTCAGGCTTCCGGCTGATTCGGGCTGGCCCGGCAATGGCGGTTGCGCCGCTTTATGTCTAACCAAGGATTCTGGAGACCGGCACGTGGGCCGGGCCGCAAATAAGCGCTATGATGGGCCGCCCCGATGGCGCGCCGGACCTCTCTCGGCTAGGTAAGCTTATGGAAATTCGCGAATTTCTCGACCCCTCGCATATCATCCCGCAACTCTACTCCGCCGACAAGACGCAAGCCCTGCGTGATCTGTCGCGGCGGGCGAGCGCCGCGCTCGCAATTCCGCAGGAGACGATTTTCAATGCCATCATGGCGCGCGAAAAGCTCGGCTCGACTGGCCTCGGCCAGGGCTTCGCGCTGCCGCACGCGCGGATTGAAGGGCTCGATCACTTCTTTGGTCTTTTCGCCCGGCTCGGCCGGCCGATCCCTTTCGAGGCGGCGGATGAGAAGCCGGTCGATCTCATCTTCTTCCTGCTGATACCGGCGAGCTCGGTCGTCAATTACGTCACCGTGCTCGCCTCCATCGCGCGGCGAATCCGCGATCAGGATATCGCCAAACGGCTGCGCCAGACGGATGATCCGGCCGTGCTGCACGCCCTTCTGACGAGCGGCCCCGAGGAGGCCTGAGGGCTCAGGCGAGCCGTGCCAGCGCCGCGATGATGGCGTCGAGCCCGTCGGTCAGCGCGGCGGGGCCGGGCTGGAGAATCAGCGGCGATTTGATTTCGACGATCTGGTCGTCGCGGACAGCCGGAATGCCGGCGAAGCCAGGCCGCGCCTTGATCTTCTCGGGCACGACCTTCTTGCCGCACCAGGAGGCGAGAATGATCTGCGGCGCGGCTTCGACAACGGCTTGCGGCGTCACGATCCGGCCCGCGGCGGAGGCCTGCCTGCGCAAATCGGCGAAGACATCCTCGCCGCCGGCGATCTCGATGAGTTCCGAGACCCAGCCGATGGCGGAAATCATCGGTGCATCCCATTCTTCGAAATAGACGCGCGGCTTTTTCCGCCCGCGCGCCGCAACCGCGACGTGATCGAGCCGCTGGCGCAGGCTTTCGGCCAGCGCCGTCGCTTTGTCCGCCGCGCCGACGAGCGCGCCGAGCGTGCGGATCATCGCCAGAATTCCGGCGATGTCGCGCTGGTTGAAAACGTGGACGGCCACACCTGCTGCGATCAATTCGGCGGCGATCTTGGCTTGCAGGTCCGAGAAGCAGAGGACAAGGTCGGGTTCGAGCGCCAGAATCTTTGGCATATCGGCGGAGGTGAAAGCTGAGACGCGCGGCTTCTCCCGCCGCACCCGGGGCGGGCGCACCGCATAGCCGGAGACGCCGACGATGCGCGCCTCTTCCCCGAGAAGATAAAGTGTCTCGACCGTTTCCTCAGTGAGGCAGACGATGCGCTCGGGCGGAAAGGTTCGCATGGTTCCGCACCACAGGTTCGGCCTCGAAGCGCTACGCGCTTTCCTTCGCCCGCACCGCGCGCTTGCGCTCGGTCGGATCGAGGATCGCCTTGCGCAGGCGGATCGATTTCGGCGTCACCTCGACGAGTTCGTCGTCCTCGATATAGGCGAGCGCGCGTTCGAGCGGCATCTTGATCGGTGGCGTCAGCCGCACCGCCTCGTCCTTGCCGGCGGCGCGGATATTGGTGAGCTGCTTGCCCTTCAGCACGTTGATCTCGAGATCGTTGTCGCGCGTGTGCTCGCCGACGATCATGCCGCGATAGACCTTCTGACCCGGCTCGATCATCATCGGGCCGCGGTCCTCGAGCTTCCACATCGCATAGGCGACCGCCTCGCCCTGGTCGTTGGAGACGAGCACGCCGTTGCGGCGGCCGGCGATCTCGCCCTTGTAGGGCGCGTAGGCATGGAACAGGCGGTTGAGGATCGCGGTGCCGCGCGTGTCGGTCATCAGCTCGCTCTGGTAGCCGATGAGGCCGCGCGTTGGCGCGTGGAAGACGAGCCGCAGCCGGTCGCCGCCGGACGGCCGCATCTCGATCATCTCGGCCTTGCGCTCGGCCATTTTCTGCACCACGACGCCGGAATGTTCCTCATCGACGTCGATGACGACTTCCTCGATGGGCTCGAGAAGCTGGCCGGTCTCGTCCTTCTGCAGCACGACTTTCGGCCGCGACACGCCGAGCTCGAAGCCCTCACGCCGCATGGTCTCGATCAGGATGGCGAGCTGCAATTCGCCGCGGCCGGAAACGATGAAGCTCTCGCCGCCGGGCGAATCCTCGACGCGGAGCGCGACATTGCCTTCGGCCTCCTTCATCAGCCGGGCGCGGATGACGCGGCTCGTCACCTTGTCGCCCTCCGTGCCCGCATAGGGCGAATCGTTGACGAGGAAGGTCATCGACAGCGTCGGCGGGTCGATCGGCTGCGCCTGCAGCGGCTCCGTCACCTCGGGCGCGCAGAGCGTATCGGCGACGTTGAACTTTTCGAGGCCCGCGATGGCGACGATATCGCCCGCTTCGGCTTCATCGATCGGCGTGCGCTCGATGCCGCGGAAGGCGAGGATTTTCGAGACGCGGCCCTGTTCGACGACATTGCCCTTGCGGTCGAGCACCTTCACGGCCTGGTTCGGTTTGACGCTGCCGGCGAACACCCGCCCGGTGATGAGCCGGCCGAGATAGGGGTTGGCCTCCAGCAAGGTGCCGAGCATACGGAAGCCGCCTTCCTCGACCTTCGGCGCCGGCACATGGCGCAGCACGAGATCGAAGAGTGGCGCCATGCCCTCCTGCGGGCCGTCGGGACTCTCGGCCATCCAGCCCATCTTGCCGGAGCCATAGAGGATGGGGAAATCGAGCTGCTCGTCGGTGGCGTCGAGCGCGGCGAAGAGATCGAAGACCTCGTTGATGACTTCGGTCACGCGCGCGTCCGGCCGGTCGACCTTGTTGATCGCGACGATCGGCTTCAGGCCGATCTTCAGCGCCTTGCCGACGACGAATTTGGTCTGCGGCATCGGCCCTTCCGAGGCATCGACGAGGACGATGGCGCCGTCCACCATGGAGAGGATGCGCTCCACCTCGCCGCCGAAATCGGCGTGGCCGGGCGTATCGACGATATTGATGCGCGCATCCTTCCAGGCGACCGAGGTCACCTTGGCCATGATGGTGATGCCGCGCTCCTTTTCGAGATCGTTGGAATCCATCACGCGCTCGGCGACGCGTTGATTTTCGCGGAAGGCGCCGGATTGCTGAAGCAGGCGGTCGACCAAGGTCGTTTTGCCGTGGTCGACATGGGCGATAATGGCGATATTGCGCAAGTTCATTGAAATCTCAAATCCAGCGTTCAACGCGCATGCCGCGCTGCGGCAGGATCGCGCATGGGTATGACAGCCGTGTCTCGACGGGGGTTCGCGACGGAAAGGCCACCGCACCCAACATATGGTGGGCCCCTTTCGCGATTGCAGCATCCCTTATACGAATTGAATTGATTTGGAAACCGGGGCTGAGAGGTCGGTCTGGCGGCGCGCGGTCGGGGGCGTTGTGGTTAATCTGGAAACGCTGGCTCTCCTGGGGGCAGGGGCGGGAATCGCCGGCTTTGTCGATACTTTGGCCGGCGGCGGCGGCCTCATCACCCTGCCGCTCCTTCTGCTCACCGGCCTGCCGCCGCTCCAGGTTCTCGGCACCAACAAGCTGCAAGGCACGTTCGGAACCCTCTCGGCGACGGCGACGCTGCTGGCCCGGCGGCAGATTTTCTTTGGCGAGATCGAGGCGGGCCTAGCTGCCGCCTTCGCCGGCGGGCTTCTGGGGGCGCTGGTGGCGCGGATCATGGGCGCCGGCATGCTGGACATCCTGATCCCGTTCGTTCTGACCGGGATCGCGGTCTATTTCCTCTTCGCGCCGACGGCGGCAGAGATCGGCGGCAAGGTGCGGCTCGCCCGCCCTGCCTATCTTGCCAGCGTCGTTCCGGCGATCGGCTTCTACGACGGCTTTTTCGGGCCTGGCACCGGCTCGTTCTTCGCGCTCGCCGGGGTCGCCTTGCGGGGCGAAACCCTGCTCAGGGCCACGGCCCTCGCCAAAGTGCTCAACTTCGGCAGCAATCTCGGCGCCCTGGTGCTCTTTCTGCTGGCCGGAAAGGTGGTCTGGGCCTATGGCGCGGTGATGATCCTGGGCCAGGTTCTCGGCGCGACGGCGGGTTCGCATGTGATGATTCGCGGCGGCGCACGGCTGATCCGGCCGCTGATCGTCGCCGTCTGCCTCGTGATGATCCTGCGCTACCTCTGGCAAAGGGGCTATCTCGCGTGGCTTTGAGCGCCCGCGCCGCATTGACGCCGCCGGACGCCGGGCGAATAGTGGGACCGGACCACGAGCGATGCACATCCTTCCAGCCGATAACGAAAAATTGCCGAACCCGCCCGTGCTTGAGACGACCGTCTTTGCGCGCATCCTTCGGCACGACCCGGAATTGGCCCTGACCAGCCTGCTTTTCGACGACGGCGAATTGCGCCTGCCGATGGTCAATTACCCGGTCGGCTCCAGCGTGGTGGTCAAGATCGATGCGCGCGACGTCTCGATTGCGCTCTCGCGGCCCATGGATGTTTCGATCACCAACCGCCTGCCGGGCGTTATCGACGAGATCGAATATCTGGCGCCGCCCTATGTCCGTGCGACGTTCAGCCTGGGCAAGACACGGCTGCATTCGCTCATCACGCGCGAATCGGTCGCGCGCCTCGCCTTGCAGCCGGGCCTCAAGGCCTGGGCGATGATCAAGGCAGTGGCGATCTCCGGCCGCGGCGTCAGGCCAGATCGCGCTCCGCAACCACGCTCCTGGCCTTCGGATCGAAGCTCCAGTCCAGAGACGCGGTAATTTCTTCGAGCGATTTTTTCGACGCATTGCCGGCGTGCCGCTCGATCGATTGATAGAGGGCGACGAGCCGCTCGCCGAAGGCGGTGATTTCGGCGCCGCCGCCGCGCCGCCCCGGATAGGTCGCCACGACCGAGCTCTCAAACGTCCGGTTCAACGCGTCGACGCAGAGCCAGCATTTGCGATAGGAGAGGCCAAGCGCGCGGCTGGCGCCGATGATCGAGCGCTGCGTGCGGATGGCATCGATCAGCTCGATCTGCTCGCGCCCGAAAATCCCGCCGTTCGGAAAGTTCATCTCCACGGTCACATGCGCGACCGGGGAAAGCTGCTTGGCCATGGGTGTGTTCCAAATCTGCCAATCGGCACGCTATCGCAGGCCGGGCGATTTGCACAACCTATCAGGCGCCTCTGGCTTTGTCGCCAGGGGCGGCTTGCCGGGCTGCGGGGCAGGCCGGTGCGAAAATGCACAGAAATGCGCTCGCGAAGGCTATTTGGGTTCCCGCGCACCGGAGTTCCCATGGCAATCGAAGCACTTTACCCCAGCCGGCGCTACCCACAGCGCAACAATCCGCTGTTTCGGCGCGAACGCCGCCGGCGCCGCCTGATGGTCGCGCTGGCGATTATCTTTTGCGCGCTGGCCCTGGCGGTGTTTCGCATTTCGCCAAACGAGGCGGCGGCGGAGGGCCGGCCCGTGGCCGTGCTTCGGACGGTGGCCGCCGTATCAAAGCCCGCGCCGCATATCCGCATCATTCCGCTTTATAAGATTCCGCCGGAGCAGGCGGGCGGCTTCTTCCTGTACCAATACTAGTTTTCGCCCGCGTCCTGGAGGGCTATCATCGACTTAAGCCTTTGGGAAAGCCGATGACCGTCATCCTACGAGACCCCGCCCAGAGCGCCGCGCTCGACAAGCTCTTCGCCGCGGCCCTTGCGGCGCGCGAGAATGCCTACGCGCCTTATTCGCATTTCGCAGTCGGCGCTGCCGTCCGCACGCCGGCGGGCGAGATTTTCTCGGGTGCCAATGTCGAGAATGCCGCCTATCCCGCCGGCTGCTGCGCCGAGACGGGCGCCATTGCCGCTATGGCGGCGGCGGGCGGCCGGCAGATCGCCGAGGTTCTTGTCGTCGCGGAATGCGGCCGGGGGATCTGGCCCTGCGGCGGCTGCCGCCAGCGTATCGCTGAATTCGCGACGGAGGACGCTATCGTGCACAGCGCCGGGCCGGAAGGTATCCGCCAGAGCATCAAATTCGCCGCGCTTCTGCCGCAGGCCTTCGACCGCCAGACGCTCGAGAGCGAATCCGAGTAGAGCGTTTTCGAGCGAAGTGGATACCGGTTCGCGTGAAGAAAACGCGTCAAAATAAAATCTAGATCCGCTTGATCGCAGTGATCTCACCCGCGCCTTTCTCGCGGATGCGCGCCCGCGCCTCGGCCAGAGGCTCGAAGGCGACAAGCATGTGATGGCCATTGGCGTGCAGCAAGATTTCCGGATCGCGCATGACGCCGACATGGCCCTTCCAGAAGACCAGATCGCCCCGGCGCAAATGTCCGAGCGCGGTGTCGATCGGCAGGCTCTCGCCGAGCGCCGCCTGCTGCAGATCTGTGTCGCGCGGCACGGCAATGCCGGCCTCCGCCAGCGCAACCTGCACGAGGCCGGAGCAATCGATCCCGAGGCTCGATTTGCCGCCCCACAAATAAGGGCTGCCGACGAAATCCTCCGCGACGGCGACGAAATCCGGCGCCCTGGTCGCGAGCATGTCGAGATGTCCCGCGAAGACGAAGCCGCCGCTATCGATCTGCGCGAAATCGCCGGTCTCGCCCGCGACGGCAACGCGCGCGCCGCGCGTCAGAGCGCCGACGATTGGCTGCTTCATATTCGCGGCCGGATAGATAAAGGTGCGGTTCACCTTGATGCGATGCGTCGGCGCGGCGGGCCCTTCCGCCAGCGCTTCGCGCGACATGTAGCCGACATAACTGTCGCTCATGAGCTGAACCCAGGCCCAGCCCTCGTCCTCATCGTAGAGCGTGACAGTCTCGCCAAAGAGAATTTGCGTATCGATCGGCGATTCGAGCGAGGGCGCGCGGCGCAGATCGGCGATTTCGACGCGCAGATGCATCGGCCGGCCTTCGACGTAGCGCTGGGCTGCCACTTGGCCACGCAACTGCGCGGCGGCGAGGTCCGGCCGCGCCGGCGTCAGTCGCGGATCGCGAGTCGGATGGCTTGTCATGACGCGCGCGTCCCGTAGCGGTTTTCGAGCAGGTCGAAGATGAGCCGCGCCGCCTGCACTTCGGCGCCTTCCGGTCGCCCCGGCTTGGCGCTCGGCGTCCAGGCGTAGATGTCGAAATGCGTCCAGGCTTTGGCCTTCTCGACGAAGCGCTTGAGAAACAACGCCGCAGTGATCGAGCCGGCGAGGCCGCTCGCCGCATTATTGGTGATGTCGGCAGTCTTGCCGTCAATCAGCTTGTCGTAGGGCTGCCAGAGCGGCAGCCGCCAGACGGGGTCGTTGGCGGCGGCGGCATGCTGTGCGATCGCCGCCGCGAGCGCCTCGTCCTCGGTGTAGAAGGGCGGCAGATCGGGGCCGAGCGCGACCCGCGCCGCGCCAGTCAAAGTGGCGAAGTCGAACAACAATTCCGGCGCGTCTTCATCCGCCAGCGCCAGCGCGTCGGCGAGGATCATCCGGCCTTCGCAATCGGTATTGCCGACCTCGACACTGAGGCCCTTGCGGCTCGGGTAGACGTCGCTCGGGTGCATCGCGGTTGCGGAGATCGCGTTCTCGACAATCGGCAGCAGCACGCGCAGGCGCAGCGGCAGGCCGCGCGCCATGATCATATAGGCGAGAGCCAGGGCCGTTGCTGCGCCGCCCATGTCTTTCTTCATCAGATACATGCCGCTCGACGGCTTGATGTCGAGGCCGCCGGTGTCGAAGCAGACGCCCTTGCCGACAAGCGTCACTTTCGGCGCATCTTCGGCGCCCCACGAAAAATCGACGAGCCGTGGCGGCTTCGCCGCGGCACGGCCGACCGCATGAATGAGCGGGAAATTCTCCTTGAGCAGATCGTCGCCGAGCGTGATCGCCGCTTCGGCGCCGAATTGCGCGGCGAGCGTCACGGCGGCCGCTTCGAGCGCGTCGGGGTCCATGTCATTGGCCGGCGTGTTGATGAGATCGCGCCCGAGCGTCACGGCCCGGGCGAGCGTGTTGATCCGCGCCACGTCGATATCGCCAGGCGGGACGAGTTGCGGCTGAGCATCCTTTCTCTTCTTATAGCGGTCGAAGCGATAAGCGGTGAGCGCCCAGCCGAGCAATGCGAGCGCCGTGTCATGCGGCGCGTTGGCGAAGCGGTAGATGCCCGCCGGCAGCACGCCCGCCAGCTTGCCTGGCAGAAACGGGTCGCGAAAGCGCGCCGCCTGGCCTTCGAGGCCGAACAGAACACCTGCGAATCTGCCTTCGGCATCCGGCAGAATCAGGCTGCGGCCGGGCGTCGGCTCGAATTTCGAAGCCGCGGCGAAATGCGCCGCCGCGATCGGCAGGGCGGCTTTGATCTCGGGCCAGCTCTGCAGCGTCACGAACGTGATCGGCACCGCGTTGGCCGGTGATGGGCCCTCGAAAAATGGCATCCAAAACTCCTTCAGACCGGTGCTCTTTTACGCGAAGCGGGGCCTGCGTGCAGCCTTCCGAAGCGCCGGCTTGGCCGATTTAAGAGTTTATTAGGGTTAACATTTTATTTCTGGCAAGCGGCACGGCAAGAAGGGTGAATTGATGCGCAAGTCTGGCGCCGGAAGGCGAAACGCCGCGAAGGAATTTCGCGCACGGCTCGGCGGCTCGGCCATGCCAGCCGCGCTGCTGATGACGTCCCTCGCTCTTGCCGGCTGCCAAAGCATCGGGCCCGACGCGATCACCGGCGCGATCGGCAACGATGCCGTCGCGCCGAATTCGCCGGCCGCGCTGCAACGCTATACCGAAGAGCTCGGCCAGCGCTACGATGCGCAGCCCGATAACAAGAGCGTCGCCATGGCCTATGCCCGCGCGCTGCGCGCTGGCGAGCGCTTCGACCAGGCGGTAGCAGTCACGCAGCGGCTCGCCGCCAAATATCCCAAGGACATGCAGGTGCTGGGCGCCTATGGCAAGGCGCTGGCGGAGGCTGGCCGTTTGCGCCAAGCCGAGTCTGTCTTGCCCGAGGCGCACACGCCCGAGGAGCCGAACTGGTCGATTCTCTCGGCTCAGGGGACGGTCGAGGATCAGCTCGGCGATCACGATCAGGCACAAGCCTATTATCGCGTCGCGCTGAAGATCGTGCCGAACCAGCCCGAAGTCCTCTCCAACCTCGGCCTGTCCTACGCCTTGTCGAAGCAATTGCCCTTGGCTGAAGACACTCTGCGGCTCGCGGCGGCGCAGCCCGGTGCCGACGCGCGGGTGCGCCAGAACCTTGCCCTGGTGCTGTCGCTCGAAGGCAAATTCGACGCCGCGCAGAATGTCGCGCAGCAGGATTTGTCGGCTGTCGATGCGGCCGAAGACGTTGCCTCGATCAAGCAGATGATCGCGCAGTCGGATACCTGGAACCAGATCCGCAATCTCGACAAGCCGCAGCAGACTGCGGCGGTTCTCCCGCATCGGCGGCACCACTATGCCACGCTCGAAAAGGCGAAGCCGCAGGATCTGCGCCCGACACAGATCGGCTCGGCGGATTAGAGCGTGTTCCGGAAAAGTCGCGCGGCTTTTCCGATCGCAGCATGCGCCAACGTCACAATCGGCTAGATGTGTTCATCCGCGCCAAGCGCGCCAGCGGATATCGAAACCCGACGAATAGCCGTGATCGGCATGTGCTCGGCTTCAGGATTGGAGCATAGGGTCGCGCGCCGTCCGTCAGCGCATCGCGGCGGAGACCTGGATGATCGCCGGCGTGATGATCACGGCGAAGAGAACCGGCAGGAAAAACAAGATCATCGGAACGGTGAGCTTCGGCGGCAGGGCGGCGGCCTTCTTTTCCGCTTCGGACATGCGCCGCTGGCGGCTCTCGTTGGCAACGACGCGCAGCGCCTGGGCGAGCGGCGTGCCATAGCGTTCCGCCTGTGTCAGAACGGTCGAAATCTGCTTCAGCGAGTCGACGCCGGTGCGTGTTCCCAGATTCTCGAAGGCCTGACGCCGGTCGGACAGATAGGAGAGTTCCGCTGTCGTCAGCGTCAATTCCTCGGCGAGCGGAATCGATTGGACGCCGACCTCTTGCGCGACCTTGCGAAACGCGAGCTCGATCGACATGCCCGACTCGACGCAGATCAGCATGAGATCAAGCGCATCGGGAACCGCCTTGCTCATTGACTTCTGACGCTTGGCGATTGTGTTGCCGACGTAGATTTCCGGCGCCTTGATGCCGATATAGGCGGCGCCGATGGCCACCGCGATTTTCATCACCGGAGATAGGCCAAGGTTGCTCAGAAGGAACAGATAGAGAAGCGTGAAGATGAACAGCCCGATCGGAGTCACAAGGCGGAAGAACAAGAATCCCACTTCCGCCTGCTGGCCGCGAAAGCCCGCCATGATCATCTGGTGCTTCGCCTTTTCCGTGCCCAGCCAAGACGACAGATTGAAGCGCTCGACGATATTTTTCATATAGGCTTTTGGCTGCCGGCGCAGGCTGACCTTGGATTCGGCGAGCCGCTCGCGCTCACGCGCGCGGATGCGCTCGCGCTCCGAGGCGACAATTTTCATGCGCCGTCCGAGCCGGTCCGTCTGCAACAAAGGCATGGCAAACGTCAGGATCGTCGCAAATATCGAGATTGCGACCAATCCCGCCAGAATCGTCTGCCGGTTCAGCAATAGGTCGGTGAGATCATCCATGTCCGTTTGCCAACCAAAAATCTCGCGCCGTCAATAGTCGAAGTTCACCATCTTCTTCATGACGAAAACACCGATCGCCATCCAGACCGCAGATCCCGCGAGGACGAGCTGCCCGGTTGAAGTCGTCCAAAGCAGAGAAATATAGGCAGGGCTCGTGAGGTAGACCAAGCCAGCGACAGCGAAGGGCAGCGAGGCAATGATCATCGCCGAAGCTTTTGCCTCGGACGAGAAGGCCTTGATCTTGCCTTCCATCATCTTGCGATCGCGCAGGACGCCCGAAAGGTTGGACAAAGCCTCCGAGAGATTGCCGCCCGCCTTTTGCTGGATATTGATGACGATAGCGAAGAAGTTCGTCTCGGGGATGGGAACCTGGCTCGTCAGCCGCTCGACGGCTTCCGGAATCGTAAGACCCATGGCTGCGGCTTCGATGATCTGACGAAATTCGGTGCGGACCGGCTCCTCGACCTCGGTCGCGATAATGCGCAGACAATCGCCGAGAGGCAGACCGGCCTTCACACCGCGGACGATGATGTCGATTGTGTCCGGGAACAGCTTGATGAATTTCTTCAGACGCTTTTTGGCGAGATAGTTGAGTACCCACGTCGGCAAGCCGGCCGCACCGACGACAGCGGCGGCAACGGCGAGATAGGGCTTGCCGGTGAGGACGTAGAATAAGAATCCGAGAAGAAGGCCGCCGATCGCAGAATAGATGAAAAACGTGGGCTTGGAGATCCGAAGGCCGGCGCGGCTGATCTTGGTTTCGAGGCTGATGCGCTTGCGTGTGTTGCGCCGCTCGATTTCCTTCAAACTCTCGGCGATCTGTTTGCGCCGCGCTGCGGCGTCGGCTTGCCTTTCCGGTTGCTTTCTGACACCGACCGAGAACGCTGCCTGCCGCTTCTCGGCCTGCCGTTCGCCGCTGAGCAGCGGATAAACGAAGACGAGGCCGAACCCGCCGACGGCGAGCGCAGCCAGGAATGCCGAGAGGATGGCCTGGATGGGCATGGTCTAGTCCCCGGGCGCGACGAACGTCGGCATGGTCTTCACGTGCTCTTCTGTTCGCTGGCGTCGAGCGCCGCGGCGAGCCGAACCTCCTCGCCGAAATAGCGCGCGCGTTCCCAAAACCGGGGACGGCCGATTCCGGTCGAGCGATGCACACCCTTGATCCGGCCGGAGGCGTCCTCGCCTTCGATGTCGTAGACAATCAAATCCTGGGTTGTCACGACATCGCCTTCAAGGCCCATGATTTCCGTGACATGGGTCACGCGCCGCGAGCCGTCACGCAAGCGTGCCGTCTGGATGACGACGTCGATCGACGACACAAGCATTTCGCGGACGGTGCGCGCCGGCAGCGAGAAACCGCCCATCGTAATCATCGATTCGATACGGCTGAGCGCCTCGCGTGGGGAGTTGGCGTGGACAGTGCCCATCGAGCCGTCGTGGCCGGTGTTCATCGCCTGCAACAGGTCGAAGGCTTCGGCGCCGCGCACCTCACCGACGATGATCCGCTCGGGACGCATACGCAGGCAGTTTCTCACGAGATCGCGCATCGTCACCGCGCCGGTGCCTTCGAGGCTCGGCGGCCGTGTTTCCAGGCGGACCACATGCTGCTGCTGCAATTGCAGCTCGGCGGCGTCCTCGCAGGTAATGACGCGCTCGTCTTCGTCGATATAGTGAGTGAGGCAGTTCAGAAGCGTCGTCTTGCCCGAGCCGGTACCGCCGGAGATGAGGACATTGCAGCGGACGCGGCCGATGATTTTCAGGATTTCGCCGCCTTCCGGCGATACACAGCCGTAGCGGATGAGCTGCTCGAGAGTGAGCTTGTCCTTGCGAAATTTGCGGATCGTGAGCACCGGGCCGTCGATGGCCAGCGGTGGCGCGATGACGTTAACGCGCGAGCCGTCGGCGAGGCGCGCGTCGCAGATCGGCGAGGCTTCGTCGACGCGGCGGCCGACCTGGCTCACCATGCGCTGGCAGATGTTCATGAGCTGCGCATTGTCGCGGAAGCGGATATTGGTCAGCTGGATTTTGCCGCCGACTTCGATGAAGGTCTGTCTCGCCCCGTTGACCATGATGTCAGCGATGTCGTCGCGGGCGAGCAAAGGTTCGAGCGGGCCATAGCCGAGCACATCGTTGCAGATGTCGCTGAGCAGGTCTTCCTGCTCGGAAATCGACATGACGATGTTTTTGATCGCGATGATCTCGTTGACGATGTCGCGAATTTCCTCGCGCGCGCTATCGGCGTCGAGACGGGCCAATTGCGACAGGTCGATGCCCTCGATCAGGGCGCCGAAGATCATGCTCTTGGTGACGTAATATTCGTCTGAGCGCGGCTGCTCAACCGCCGTGGGCGCTGGAGCGGAGGGCGGCTCGATTGTGACGGGCGGCGTCTTGCGCGCGACGTCTGTCACGCCGCGGAAATTCGTGATCGCGACAGCCGGCGTCGGCGCGCGCGGGGGCGCGCTTTCGCTTGCAGGCGACCGCCGTCCGAACATCGCTCAACTCCTCTCTGCCGACGCCCGCCGGGGCGTCGCGCAACTCCGATTGCTTCCTGCGCGAGTAGCAAATCGCGCAAGCCTAAAAAAATCCCTACAAATCACCCGCGTCTTTTGCAGAAGCCACGGGTTGTCGTGGCTACGCCGAAAGCTCAGGAGGCCCGGCTCAAGCCGAGCTTCAATTTGAGCGGCTCGAGCAGGGTCTTTTTGGCCTTTCGTATCTCCGTTCGGCCGGTGACGGCGCGTGCCAATTCCGAAATCGTCTCGTTAATTTTGCTCGCAGGGTCGACCTCGGCGAGCATCTGGCCGTTGTTGGCGGCTGTCCCGAAGAGCTTCGGCTCGAAATTGATGAGTCCCTGGGGCTCGAGGTCCACCGCCTTGGCGAAGTCGGCCACGGCGATTTCCGGCCGCTTGGGCACGCCCATGAAATTCAGGATGAGCCTGGGTTTGGCATCATTCGGCCGTGCCCCGCGGATCGCATCGAGCAGGCTCTTGGTGTTGCGCAGGTTGGCAAGGTCCGGCGTCGCGACCAGGACAATCTCGTCAGCGCCGAGGATCATCCGCCGCATCCAGGCGGTCCAGCCGTGCGGAATATCGACGATCACGCAGGGCGTCGAAGCCCGCAGGATGTCGATGATCGCGTCGAAGGCGGTTTCCGGAAAATCGTAGGCGCGGTCGAGCGTGGCGGGGGCGGCGAGCAAGCCGAGCTTGTCGCCACAGCGCGATAGCAGGCGATCGATAAGATTGCTGTCGACCCGGTCCGGCGCAAACACCGCTTCGGCGACTCCTTGCGGCGGATCCTGGTTGAAATCGAGCCCCGCCGTGCCGAAGCCGAGATCGAGATCGACGAGCGCCGTCTGGATGTCGAGTTCGCGCGGGATCGACCAGGCAACGTTATGCGCGATCGTCGAAGCCCCGGCGCCGCCCTTGGCGCCGACGAAGGCGACGATCTTGCCGACCGGTTCGGTGCCGGCGCCGGTGTAAAGGCGGGAAATCGTGCGAATGAAATCGAGCACCGTGAAGGGCGCGACAAGATATTCGCTAACGCCGCGTGCCATCAACTCGCGGTAGAGCACGATGTCGTTCATCCGCCCCGTCACCACGACTTTGGTTCCGGCGTCGCAGAACTCGGCCAGCGCGTGCAGGTAGTCGATGAGTTCCTCTCGCTTGGCCGTGGTCTCGAGAACGATCACGTTGGGCGTCGCGGCCGAGCGATAGGCTTCGATGGCCGCGGCGGCGCCGCCCATGTGCACTTTGACATGCGCCTTTTCCATCCGCCGATCGCCGATCGCGGACTGGATAATCTGCGCCACCTCCGGCGTCTCGCAGAATGCCTGCATGGAGACGCGTGGAACCGGCGCGATTTGTTCAGGCGAAGTTTCCAATCCGTCGCTCATCTCTGGCTTCATTGGCTTCCGGTGCTTCCGATGGGGTTGATGCTGGTGCCGCTCGTATTCCAAGTGGTCGACGGATCTTTACCGGCGCGGAGCTGATCGATTGCATAAGTCCTGAACACGGTATCCGACGCATCCTCGGCGCGCGGCCCAACGAGATCGCGCGGGTCGGCGACCTGCGCGGCGAACATGCTCTGATAGGAGCAGCCGAAGTTCCAATAGGGCTTGTTCTGCCAGCCCTGCAGCGTGCTGCCGGAGGCAAGATCGTTCGGCCATTGGCCGCAAGGATCGGCAACCTTGGCCTTGAGCCCGATAAAGCTCAGCCGGATCGGCGAAGCAAGGTCGCGGTTGACGACGGGATAGGTCGTGACCTGCAGCGGCGCATGGGCGCCGCCGAAAGCGAGGGCGCGACGGATCGATTCGATCGTCCCGCGGTTTGCCGTGCCGTAGCCGGCCGCCGGGAGAAACGCCACGATCGGGCCTTGCCCATTGTAGCGGTAGAGCTTGCCGTATTGGACCACTTGCGCATAGCTCCGGCGGTCGAGGCCGTATCCCTCCGGCGGCGGAAAAATATCGAGCCGGTTGGCCGATTGCGACAGGACGATCGGGTGACGGACGCGATAATCGTCCATGGGGATGGACGAGGTCCGCATCCGGTCGACATTCGCCGACGCGCAGCCGCTCAGCGCCGCTGCGGCGCCGAGCGCGAGCAGTGCGCGTCCTTTTGCGGCCCTCTGGCCAGTTTGCGCTGTTCTATTTGGCGAGATCGGCATCTTTCGTCCCACTCTTCTCATCAGTTCGGGCTCAATCCACGATGAAGCCGACACGGCCTTTGAAATTCTTCACCGCTTCCGGGTTGTTGGGCGAAGCGTAGAGGCGGTTGATGCGGCCGAGCAGCCAGGCTTGCGGATCGCTCGAATCAGCAAATCCGTCGTCGGGTTGCGGTAGCGCAGCCGCCGTCGTCGCCCGCACCAGATAGGGCGTGACGATGATCATCAGCTCGGTTTCTTGCCGCTGATAGTCGCGTGAGCGGAACAGAGTACCAAGGATCGGCAGGTCCATCAGGCCGGGAAAGCCATTGATGACCTGCCGTGAAACCGTCTGCAGGAGCCCGGCCGAGGCAATCGAACCGCCGGAGGGCAGTTCGATGCTGGTCGCATTCTTGCGCGTCAGAAGGCCGGGGGTCGGCACGCCCTGGATTAAGACGGTCTTGGTGTAATCGATGTCGGTCACCTCGGTCGACAGATGCAAAAGGATGCGTCCCTCGCCAAGAACGACGGGCGTGAACGTCAACATGACACCGTAAGGCTGATAGACCGCGCCGCCGGAGCAGACGGCCGTCGTTGAGACCGTGCCCGGGCAGGTTGTCGGCGGGCCCGGGATCGGAAACTCGCCGCCGACCGTGAAATTGGCGGTCTCGCCGGAGACGGCCGAAACCGTCGGTTCGGCTAAAATATGGGAGACGCCATAACGCTCGAACGCCTGCAGCGTCGCCGACACCGTACCCGAGGGGTTGGAAAGCGTAATGCCGCTCGTCTGTCCGGTCGGCGACGTGGCGATATTACCGTTGATGCCGAACGGGTTATATTGCGTGAACGGGCCCCAGGTGCTCGATGTCAGGCCCAGTTGCTTGGCGATACTGCGGTCGATTTCGGCGACGGTGACTTTCAGCATCACCTGGTCGCGCCCACGAATGGTCAAGGCATTGACGACCATTCCCGTTGTTGAGCCGTTCGCGCCGTTGAAGTCCTTGGCGAAGCCTTCCGCAATGTCGTTGGCGCGCTTCGCCTCCTCGGCTGAATCGACTTCGCCCGAGAGGATGATCGTGTCGTTGACCGTGCGGGCGGTGACGTCCGACGTCGGCATGGCCGCGCGCAGGATCTGCTGCAATTCGCCGACGTCCCGGCCGATGTTGATCTGCAATGCCGCAATCTGGCGGCCTTCAGCATCGAGCGCGAAGACCGTTGTCTGGCCCTTGTCGAGGCCGATTACATAGATCTTGCGGGCCGAGCGGACGATGGCGTTGGCGACCTTGGGATTGCCGACGAAGATTTCGGCCGCATCGCGGGGCAGGTCGACGATCACCGACTTGCCGACGCCCATCGCTATGCGCCGTGAGAAGCCGGCGCCGTTCCCATCCTCGACCCGCATATTGGCCTGTGCGAAAGCCTCTTGCACTGGCGCAAGCACCATCAGCGCTGCGGACAATCCGCACAAGAGAGTCGGGATGCGGCGTTTCATTCGTGATTCCTTAAGATCTGGGTCTGTCTGTCCGCATCCAACTCAACGCGCGCGGCCGGGAATTGGAACTCCGTAGCGAACGATGGTGAAATTCATGTCCTTGTCCGATGCATCGCCGCTCGCCGTGGTGTTTGAATCAGCCATGCTTCTCAGGCTCAGCGAAAGTTGGCCGACTTTCTGAGCGAGGATGATCTGCTCGACCTGCTTCGGGCTCAGTTCGAGAGTCGCATTGGAGCCGCCGATTACGGGCTCCTTGCCGGGTTTTTGAATGTTTTGGCCGATTGCGAGGACGCGGACATTGTGCAGGAGCGTCTCGCTCACCATGCCGTCGCCGCCATTGGCGCGCGCCACATCGTCGTCGCGGAACGTATGAATCACGTCGACATGATCGCCGGGCAGGATGAAGTTACCGGCGGTCGTTCCGCCTTGCGAATCGATTGCGATGGCGATGGCCCGCATCCCCTGCGGCAGGAGGGCCGCCAAGAAGCCTGACTTACCCGGCTGGATAATACGGTCTCTATAGACAGGCTCGCCCTGGCCGAGGCGATTGCGCACGAGCCAGCCTTCGAATTCATTCGCGCCATCCGGATCTTTCGACTGGAGGATGACTCCCGCTGGCGCGCTATTTTTCGGCCAGCTCTGCCAGCGCAGATCGCCTGCCTCGATCGTGTTGCCGAAGGGGATGTCCTGGCTGGCGACGAGAACCTGATCCATCGGCGGCGGTGGCGCCGGGACGGCGACCTTGACGGGCTCCGGCGGCTTTGAGCCGCTGAGAATCAGCAAAAATGCCCCGACGCCAGCGAGCGCGGCGATGCCAAGAATGACGAGGCGGGCGGGTTTCATTGCTGAACCTATTCGACGCGTGGGTTTCAACTCGCCTCGGATAGGAACATGCAAACGTCAAATTAAGGTTAACCAAATATCTCCAATCCGCGCCAACTGCCTCGCTCCAAGACAGATGCGCTTCAGCTGGCGTGCGAAAGCGCCGGCGTCTTGGGGCGAGCAGCCGGCTAAATGGTTAACAATTAATGAGCGACGGCCGACAGCCAGATGCCGGTCTGCGGATAAAGCAGAAGACCGGCGACGGCGAGGGCAATGCCATAGGGCACACCGTTCCCCTGGTCATGCAGGCGGGCGATCCAGTTCTGGCGGATCAAGACCGTCGGCAGCGGGTGCCGGCGCATAATCAAAATGAACAAAGTGAGCAGGCCGCCGAGCAGTGCCGCGTAAAGACTATAGTCAGCCAGATGATCGAAGCCGACCCATAGCGCAATCGCGGCGGCGAGCTTGGCGTCGCCGCCGCCGATCCAGCCGCGCGCGAACATGAAAAAGGCCAGCACGAGCACGAGCAGACCTGCCGCAGTATGGAGGCCGATCTCCCGGGCCGGCATGCCCAGCGCCAGGGCGAGCGCAAAGAAGATCGCGATGAGAGCGAGCGAGACGAAATTCGAGATCGTCATCGTGAACAGGTCGGAGAAGGCGGCATAGACCAAAAGCAGGGGAAAGAAGACGAGTGTCGCGAATGCCATGATCAGCCCTGTCCGAGGGAATCGTGTGAGTCCTGGCTCACGAGATTAGTAAGCGCGTGTTTACCAAGCCTTAATGGCTCGCCCCCTGCCGCGCCGGGTGAGACGTTGCTGGCTCAAGAAGCCAAATGTTTCAGAATGGCGCGGGTTGCCCGGATGCGCCTGTTGAGGCAAGGGCAAAATAGCTGCGGCGCGCGCCGCTCTTCGCAACGCGCGCCGCAGAAACCAGTTCGCAGCAGACGACCTTAGGTCAAGTTGCTCGCGATGGCGTTGAACTTGTTCTTGACGTTCGTGCCGAGCGTCGTCAGGGCGCCGATGATGACAACGGCGATGAGACCGGCGATCAGGCCGTATTCGATGGCCGTGGCACCAGATTCGTCATTCATAAAACGGGCAAAAATCTTCATAGTTGGCTTCCTCGTTCGCGAGTTTGCAAAAAGATCATTCCAGCTTGGTGGCGGAACGCAGGGGAAGCTTAGGGGGTTTTTGCTCAAAACCGCTTAAGCGCGCCCGAAAATTCCCGAACCTCAAATTATCGAGTTCTTAATCAACACGGCGGCGCTCAAGTTGTGCGGATGGCCCCTGCGAGGGCGGCCAGGCCGATGGGCCGCCGGCCAGGCGAGGGCGAGGGCCGATCCTAAAGGGAGCGCGCCTCACAAGGCTGAGGAGCGAAGGTCTCCGCGGGGGCGCGGGAAAGCCGAGTTTTCACAGGGGGCCGGGTGCCCCCACTGCGGAGATCGCGGACGAGAGACGCATCCGCACCGCCGGTCATGCGCCCGCTATCCCCAGGTCGCGTGCATTTCTTTGATACACGTTCAGCAGTTGTATTGCGGATTTGGCAGGGCTTCGAAGGCGTTTTTTTACGCTATTGCGATTTAGCAAAAATTCACCATTCGGAGTCAATTTGGTCGCACACGCCGCGATCGCGAAAGATGGCTATGGGTCTGCATATCTCTAAACTCTGTCGGCTCGGCATAGGGGCGACAGCCGTTTGCCTCTCGCTCGCTCTATCGATCCCGGCTTTTGCCGTCGACACGGTGACCGTGACGGTCGACCAGGCGAAGATCGTCCAGATTCCGCCCGGCACCCGGACCCTGATCATCGGCAATCCGATGATTGCCGACGTGACCCTGCTGAAATCCGGTAACACGATGATCGTGACCGGAAAGGGCTTTGGCGAAACCAATATGATCGCGCTCGATGCGGACGGCAATCCGGTCGCGGAATCGAACATTCTCGTCGTCGGCGATCCGAGGGCGCTGGTGGTCCAGCGCGGTATGGATCGTCAATCCTACACCTGTGCGCCGCGTTGCCAGCCGACCGCCGTCCTCGGAGATGACAACGCATTCTTCAACAACGTCGCCTCGCAGATTCAGGCTCACAACGCCGACGCGCTCGCCAAATAAGCAGGCGCAAGTGAGCGGATACAAGTGAGCAGGCGCGATCCGGCTCAGATCGTCTGATTATACGCGCCGACCTCCGGGTGGCGCCGCAAGACCGTATCGACGGCCTTGAACATGTCGCGCATCCGCGCCTCGGAGACGGGACTTTCGACGACGACCACCAGTTCCGGCTTGTTGGAGGAGGCACGCACGAGGCCCCAGGTGCCGTCTTCGGTCACGACGCGCACGCCATTGACCGTCACGAGATCGCGGATTTTCTGTCCCGCGACTTTCTCACCCTTGGCCTGCATATCCTGGAAGGTCGCGACCACCTGATCGACGATGCCGTATTTGCGCTCGTCATCGCAATGCGGCGCCATGGTCGGCGAGCCCCAGGTCTTGGGCAGATCGGCGTAGAGCTCGGCCATCGACTTGTCAGGATTGCGGTCGAGCATTTCGAGAATGTGGATCGCGGTGAGCAGGCCGTCGTCATAGCCGCGCCCGATCGGCGCGTTGAAAAAGAAATGGCCGGACTTTTCGAAACCGGCGAGCGCCTTGAGGTCGGTGACGCGGCGCTTGATGTAGGAATGGCCGGTCTTCCAATAATCTGCCTTGACCCCGTTAGCCTGCAGCACAGGGTCGGTGACGAAAAGCCCCGTCGATTTGACGTCGACCACGAAGGTCGCGCCGGGATAGAGCTTCGATAGATCCCGGGCGAGCATCACGCCGATCTTGTCGGCGAAAATCTCTTCGCCGCGATTGTCGACGACCCCGCAGCGGTCGCCGTCGCCGTCGAAGCCGAGGCCGACGTCGGCGCCGCTCTCGCGCACCTTGTCGGCCATCGCGTGCAGCATCTTCATGTCTTCGGGGTTGGGATTATAACGCGGGAAAGTGAAGTCGAGCTCGGTATCGAGCGGCACGACTTCGCAGCCGAGTTTTTCGAGAACTTGCGGCGCGAAGGCACCGGCCGTGCCATTGCCGCAGGCCGCGACCACTTTCAATTTGCGCTTGAGCTTCGGCCGGTTGGTCAGATCGGCGATATAGCGCGCGGCGAAATCCGGCACATAGCGATAGCTGCCGCCCTCGGCATAGTGATAGGCGCCGTCGAGCACGATCTCCTTCAGCCGGTTCATCTCGTCGGGGCCGAAGGTGACAGGGCGCTGGGCGCCCATTTTCACGCCGGTCCAGCCATTGTCGTTATGCGAGGCGGTGACCATGGCGACGGCCGGCACGTCGAGGTCGAATTGCGCAAAATAGGCCATCGGCGACAACGCCAGTCCGATGTCATGCACCTTGATGCCGGCGGCGACGAGGCCGGTGACGAGCGCCAGCTTGATGGAGGCGGAATAGCTGCGGAAATCGTGCCCGGTCACGATCTCTGGCCGCACGCCGAACTCATGTAGCAGCGTGCCGAGGCCAAGGCCCAGCGCCTCGACGCCCATCAGGTTGATTTCCTTCTCGAAAAGCCAGCGCGCGTCATATTCGCGGAAGCCCGTCGGCTTCACCATCGGCGTCTGCTCATAGGCGAGGCTGTTGCGGCGCAGTTCGGGCAAGGGCTTGGGAAACATCGAAAATCCTTGATTTCGCGCCGAGCGTGGACGCCGCGGCACCGGTGCGTGCAGGAAGCAGGGAAGGCGGGCAAATTTGAGGACTAACTAGCGCGCTTAACGCTCTAGGACCAGCCGGCCGTCAGAAATATGAACGCCGCCGAGCCGGCTCAGCACGCTCATGCCGAGCAGGCTGCGCTCCAGCGCCCCGGGCTGCATCACCAGGGCATCGACATTGTCGATTTCGATATTGGCGATCCGCACGGCATCGAGATGGACCTTGGCGGCAGTGCCGATGCCGTTCGCCGTCATTGTCTGATAGCGGAAATCGGCCGGGGCGAGGTTGATGCCGAGCGCGTCGGCGTCCTCGCTCCGCAGTGACAGAAAGGTCGCGCCGGTATCGACGACGACATGGATGATCTGGCCGTCGATGTCGATGTCGGTCAGATAATTGCCGCTGCGGTCCGGAACGATCTCGACACTGTCGAGGCTATTGCCCGGCGCCAGCGCCACATTGGTCGCGGGGAGAGCCTGCGGTGCGGGGGTGAAAGATGGCTGCGCGGTGACCGGAGCGGCAGCCGGCTGCAACGCCGACAGGGCGAGCTTGTGGCTGAGGAACCAACTCCCCACAAGGCTCACGGCCAAGACCACAGCAAAGGTCGAGAGAGCGAAACGAAGCATGGGCAGCGCCGAAAAACCTGGCCGCGACCATGCCGCCAAAAGCTTTCGGCACGTTTAAAGCAATTAGCCGGTTTTTTTTGGCGATCGTTATCAATCCCACCCGTGACGGGTGGGATCGTCTGCTAGGCCGCCCGAGATTCAAGCTCCGGGCTGACTTTCAGCTTGGCTTCGGTCTTCTGCTTGATTTCGTCGATGCTGACGCCGGGCGCGAGCTCGATCAGCGTCAGACCCGTGCCCCCGGCTTTATCGACGTCGAAAACGCCAAGATCGGTGATGATGAGATCGACGACGCCCGAGCCGGTGAGCGGCAGGGTGCAATGGTGCAGCAGCTTCGGCTCGCCCTTGGCGGTATGTTCCATGACGACGACGACGCGCTTGACGCCGGCAACGAGATCCATGGCGCCGCCCATGCCCTTCACCATCTTGCCGGGAATCATCCAATTGGCGAGGTCGCCGTGCTCGGTGACTTCCATGGCGCCGAGAATGGCGAGGTCGATATGGCCGCCGCGGATCATCGCGAAACTATCGGCGGACGAGAAATAGCTCGTCGTCGGCAATTGGGTGACCGTCTGCTTGCCGGCATTGATGAGGTCGGGGTCTTCCTCGCCTTCGAACGGGAAGGGCCCCATGCCGAGCATGCCGTTCTCGCTCTGCAATTGCACATGCATGCCCGGCGGAATGAAATTGGCGACGAGGGTCGGAATGCCGATGCCGAGGTTCACATAGAAGCCGTCGCGCAATTCTTTCGAGGCGCGTTCGGCCATCTGATCGCGTGTCCAAGCCATGATGTGCTCCCTCAGGCCGCGACGCGCGGGCGCGTCGTGAGTTTCTCGATGGGCTTTGCCGGGTTCGGCGCGTAGATGATGCGCTGGACGAAGATGCCGGGCGTGTGGATCTCGTCGGGGTCGATATCGCCCGGCTCGACGAGATGCTCGACCTCGGCGATGGTGAGCTTGCCGGCGGTCGCCATCATCGGGTTGAAATTGCGCGCCGTCTTGCGGAAGACAAGGTTGCCTTCCGTATCGGCTTTGAAGGCGTGAACCAGCGAGATGTCGGCGACAAGCCCGCGCTCCATGATATAGGTTTCGCCGTCGAATTCCTTGTGCTCCTTGCCTTCGGCGATGACCGTGCCGACACCCGTCTTGGTGTAGAAGGCGGGGATGCCTGCGCCGCCGGCGCGAATGCGCTCGGCCAGCGTGCCCTGCGGGTTGAATTCGAGCTCGAGCTGGCCGGAAAGATATTGCTCGGCGAACAGCTTGTTCTCGCCGACATAGGAGGAAACCATCTTCTTGATCTGCCGCGTCTCAAGCAGGATGCCGAGGCCGACGCCGTCGACGCCCGCATTGTTGGAGATGAAGGTCAGATCCTTGGCGCCGAGCTCGCGGATCGCTTCGATCAGCGAGGCGGGAATGCCGCACAGGCCGAAGCCGCCGGCCATGAGCGTCATGCCGTCTTTCAGCACGTCGGCGAGGGCGGTGCGCGCGTCAGGGTAGAGCTTGTTCATCCTCCGCTGTGCCTTTCTTTTCGCTGGGGCCGGAAATTCCTAAGCCGCCCGATGCCGCAATGCAAGAAGCCGGCCGTCGGACAAAGGGCCGCTCAGGCGCGCACGGCGATGACAAAGAAACGCGGGAAATGTAAAAGTACGCGCCCGTCGGCGCGCGGCGGATAGGCGGCTGTCACGCGAGCTTTATAATCCGCGAGAAAGGCATCGCGCTCGACCGAATCGAGCGCTGCGAGATAGGGCCGCAGGCCCGAGCCTTCCATCCATTCGACAATCGCCTCGGTGCCCGTGAGCACATGGTGATAGGTCGTATGCCAGAGGTCGAGTTGGCGGCACAGCGGCCGTAGCGCATCGTAATAGACCTCGGCGGGCGGCAGCAGGCCGCGCGCGTCGCGGACAGCGGCGAGGCGTGCGGCCCAGGGGCCGTCCGCCGCCACGTCGCGTATCAGGGTCTTGGCCGGCTCGGCCAGATTGTCGGGCATTTGGACGGCGAGAACGCCGCCCACGGGGAGCGCGCCAAGCAATTGCTGGAAAATCTCGATGTGGTTCGGGAGCCACTGGAAAACCGCGTTGGCGAAGAGCAAATCCGCCGGCCGCTCGGGGCGCCATTGCTGCAGATCGGCCGTCCGGAATTCGATCGCCGGCAGGCTCTGGCGGGCGCGCGCCAGCATCTGCGGCGAAGAGTCGATGCCGACAATCTCGGCGCCGGGAAAGCGGCCGACCAGCAACTCAGTCGAATTGCCGGGGCCGCAGCCGAGATCATAGACCAGCCGGGGCATATCGACCGGCACTTGGGCGAGCAGATCACGTGCGGCGCGCGTGCGCTCGTCGCCGAAGCGCAAATAGAGTTTCGGATCCCAGGCCGACACGGGCTTCCTCAGGCTTCGAGCAAGGTGCCGTCATAGCCGACGGCAGCCAAGGCCTCGGCGACGAGCGCCGGCAGCGCGCGCGTATCGACCGAGACTTCGCGCGTCGTGAGGTCGCACGAGACATCCGCGCTCGGATCGAGGGATTTCAACGCACCCTCGATCGTTTTCACGCAGCCGTCACATTTCATCTTCGGGATTTTGTAGAGTTGCATAGCGTCGTCTCCAAAATGTGAGGCTCTTGCACGGGAGCGGCCAGCGGCCAATATTTGCTACATGTCCATTACACCGTCAGATGCAACCCCAAAGCTTGGCATAAATCTGAAGATCGAGGGCATGTCCTGCGCCTCCTGCGTCAGTCATGTCGAAAAGGCGCTCCTGGGGGTGCCGGGGGTCGTCTCGGCCAATGTCAATCTGGCGCGCGAGAGCGCCCGCGTGGTCGCGGCGCCGGGCACTGTCACTGTCGATGATCTCACCAAGGCGGTCGAGAAAGCCGGGTATGAGGCCTGGCCGGAAACGCCGGCCGTTCCCGGCCATACGCAGCCAGGCCTGGCCCATCACAATATGGCGAGCACACGTCCCGGCGCGGACCACATGCATCATGGCAGGACCAGCCCCAATCGGCTCATCCTCGCGGCTGCCCTAACAATCCCCGTGATGCTGATGGCCATGCTGCCGGACATGGTGCCGGCACTCGATACGTTCATTCATGCGCATATCGGCATTTTTCCCTGGCGGCTCGTCGAAGCGGTTCTGACGACGATCGTTCTCTTTGGGCCGGGCCGGGTGTTTTTCACGACCGGCATCCCCGCACTGCTGCGTGGCGCCCCGGAGATGAATTCGCTGGTTGCGCTCGGCACGGCCGCGGCCTGGACCTATTCGATGGTCGCGACCTTCCTGCCGCAGGTGTTCCCTGAGGGCACGGCCAATGTCTATTTCGAAGCCGCCGCGGTCATTTCAACTTTGGTTCTGCTCGGCCGCTGGCTGGAGGCGCGGGCGCGCGGCGAGGCCGGCTCGGCGATCGAACATTTGCTCAGGCTTGCACCTGATACGGCCACGGTTCTGCGCGACGGCGCTCCGGTCTCCGTGAAGCTCGATACGATCGTGCCCGGCGATGTCCTGCTGGTGCGGCCGGGCGACCGGGTGCCCCTCGATGGCGAAGTCATTGAAGGGGCTTCGCGGGTCGATGAATCCATGCTCACCGGTGAATCGCAGCCGGTCAGCAAGGCCGTCGGGGCCGAAGTCTATGGCGGCACGGTCAATGGCAACGGCAGCCTGACGGTGCGCGTAACCAAGACCGGCGCCGACACGGTGCTGGCGCGCATCGTTCACATGGTCGGAGAAGCGCAGGGCGCCAAATTGCCAGTTCAGGCTTTGGCCGACAAGGTCACCGGCTGGTTCGTTCCGGCGGTCATCGGTGTCGCGGTGCTGACCTTCGTTCTATGGCTCTCCTTTGGGCCGCATCCGGCGATCGCTTATGCGCTCGTCAACATGGTCGCGGTGCTCATCGTCGCCTGTCCCTGCGCCATGGGTCTTGCAACGCCGGTTTCCGTGATGGTGGCGATGGGCCGCAGCGCGCAACTCGGCATTCTGTTCCGCGACGCCACCGCCTTGCAGACTTTGCGCGACGTGAAGGCGATCGCTTTCGACAAGACCGGCACTTTGACCGAGGGCCATCCGGCATTGACCGATATCGAGGTCGCGCCGGGGTTCGAGGAGGGCCGGGCAGTTGTGCTCGCCGCCGCCGTCGAAGCTTTGTCGGAACATCCAGTCGGCAAGGCGCTGGTCGCGGCGGCGCAGGCGCGTAAACTTACCATTCCCAAAGCGGCTGACTTTGCGGCGACGCCCGGCTTCGGCGTCGCTGCGACGGTTGAGGGTCAAAAAGTTGTGATCGGCTCGGCCCGCTTCATGACCAAGCTCGGTTGCGACATAGCCGCGTTCGATGCCGCCGCGGCGCGGTTGAGCGCGGCAGGCAAATCGCCGCTCTTCGTCGCTGTCGATCATCGCGCCGTGGCGATCCTCGCCGTCGCCGACCCGGTGAAGCCCTCTGCCGCGCCGGCCATCGCGGCGTTGAAGAAGGACGGACTCAGCGTCGCCATGATCAGCGGCGATCGCAAGGCGACCGCCGAGGCCGTCGGCCGCACGCTCGGAATCGACAATGTCGAGGCGGAGGTTCTGCCGGACGGCAAGGCCGAGGCAGTCAAGAAGTTGCGCCCGGCGAGCGGCAAGATCGCCTTCGTCGGCGATGGCATCAACGATGCGCCGGCGCTCGCCGCCGCCGACGTCGGCCTTGCGGTCGGCACGGGCACGGACATTGCGATCGAGACGGCCGATGTCGTGATGATGCGCGATGATCTCGGCGCTGTGGCGGGCGCGATCGATCTCAGCCGCGCGACGCTGCGCAATATCGCCCAGAACCTCTTCTGGGCTTTGGCTTACAACGTGATCCTCATCCCCGTTGCAGCGGGTGCGCTTTACGGCTTCGGGCACATCCTCCTGTCGCCGATGCTGGCGGCTGCGGCGATGGCCTTTTCGTCTCTCTTCGTTGTCGGCAATGCGCTGCGGCTGCGCCGCTTCGCGCCGCGGGTTTAGCCTAGCGTCGTCGCCGTCGTCGCCTTCTCGCGCACGACGGATTTCGCTGGCACGTCGAGCTCCCAGACGACGCCCTCCGGTGCGAAAGTCGCCTTGGAGCTCCCGCCCAGGGCCTGGCCGGCGATGCGATCCATCACCATGCGGCCGAAGCCCTGATGATCCGGCGCCACGACCGGCGGGCCTCCCTCCTCGCGCCAATTGAGCCGCATGCGCCGCTCTTCGCCTTCGCTGACGAGCGACCAGGAGACCGTGACAATACCCGTCTCGATCGACAGCGCGCCGAATTTCGCTGCATTGGTCGTCAGCTCATGCAGCGCGATGCCGATATTTTGCGCCGCCTCGGGCCGCAGGATGAGATCGGCGCCGCGGATCAGAATGCGCGTGTCGAACAGATCGCCGAAATGCTGAAGCTGTGAGTGGATTAGTTGGATGAGCGAGGCGCCGGCCCAGTCGTCGTTGGAGAGGAGGTCGTGCGAGCCCGCAAGGCTCGACAGGCGCTCGCTGAAGCGCCCGACGAATTCGTGCGGATCGGCCTGCAAGGAGAGGGACTGCCGCGCCATCGCCTGGATGACCGCGAGCAGATTCTTCGAGCGGTGGGTCAGCTCGCGCATCAGGAAACGCACATGCTCTTCGCGCTGCTTTTGCGCGGTGATGTCGCGGATAATGAGCGAAGCGCCGAAGAGATTGCCCTCGACGCTGCGTACTGGCGCGCCGCGAATCCAGACGTCCATCGTGCGGCCGTCGCGGTTGAGCCGCCGCGTTTGATATTCGACGGCTTCGCCGTCCATCAGCCGGTCCATGACTTCCTGGCGCTCGGCGTGCAAGTCCAGCGGCACGACAAGAAGCGCGCTCTTGCCGATGACGTCTTTCGCCGGGTAGCCAAACAATTGTTCGGCGCCATAATTCCATGTGCGGACATTGTCGTCGAAGTCGACGCTGACGATCGCATCGATCGAGGAGCCGACGATCGCCGCAAGCTGCGCATTGCGCAATTCGCCGCGCTTGCGCCCGGTGATGTCGAGGCACAGACAAAGGATACGCTCGATCTGCCCGCGGGCGCGGAAGAAACTGCCGCGCGCGCTGATCCATCGAGTCGCGCCGTCTGCGCGGCGGACGCGGAATTCGCGCTCGAACTGGCCGCCCTGCCGCAGCAGCCTGCGATAATCCTGCGCGAGCGACACGCGATCATCGGGATGCACAACGGAAAGGATCAAGCCGAAGCGAAACCGCTTGCCCGTGGTATCGGGCGGCAGGGCGAAAATCTCGGCGAATTTCTCTGACCACAGCGCGCGCCGGGTCGCGAGATCGCAATCGAGGACCGCAAGCCCGCCCGCATCCTGGACGAGCTGCAGCCGCGCTTCTGCGTCGCGCAAGGCCAGACGCGTGCGGTTGAGCCGCAAGAGCGAGCGCACCAGCGTGATGAGTTCCGAGGGCTCGAAAGGATCGAGCAGAAAGCCATCGATCGCGGCATCGATTGCGGCCGAGGTCTTGACGCCGTCGGCGCGGGCCATGCGCAAGACGGCGGTCGCAGGGCTTTTTTCCTTTACCGTTTGATAAAAGCCGGCCTCGTCGCCGTCCGCGGCTTCATCGCTCACGAGAACGAGATCGAACACCTCCGTGTCGAGGCAACGCAGCGCCTCACGCCCGGTTTCGACAGCCGTGGGCTGCAGCCCGGCCAGTTCCAGGAGCTGCATTTTCAATTCGCGCGATTGCGCGTCTTGATCGACGATCAGCAGCTTTCGGTTGACGTCCATCACGGATGCGTTCGAGTCCCTATTCGAGGTTTAGCGGTCAAGGCCGCGGTCCCCTCCCTCTATGCTATGTTTCGCGCGGAACTTGGTTCCACCCGGCCTCCCGATATTTTCGCGCGATCTGCCGGAAAGATTAATATTCCGCGCATTCCTGGGCGAAAGCCGCGATTTTGACACGACGGCTCTAGGGCTGTGCCTGAGCCGCAGTGCCGTTCAATGGATTGGCGTCGTCCCAGCCGTAGTTCACTGTCTCGAAGCGCATATGGGCCAGGTCAACAAGCAGGAGACGGCCGATGAGGCCTTCGCCATAGCCGACGATCTCGCGGATTACCTCATGGGCCATCAGGGCGCCCAGCACGCCCGGCAGCGCCCCGACGACCCCCGCTTCCGCGCAGGTCGGCACCGCGCCGGGCGGCAGTGGCTCAGGGAACAGGCAGCGATAGGTCGGGTTGGGCGCGCCGGAGGGCGAAGTCTCGAACGGTCGCAGCGTCGTAAGCGAGCCGTCGAACATGCCAATCGCGGCCGTGACGAGCGGGCGGCGCGCGTAAAAGCAGGCGTCGGAGACGGCATAGCGGGTCGCGAAATTGTCCGAGCCGTCGGCGACGATATCCCAGCCCGCGACGAGTTCTCGCGCATTGGCCGCGTCGATCCGCTTGTCTATCGGCGTCGCCGTGACATGCGGATTGAGGCGGCGGACGGCGTCGGCGGCGCAGGCCGCCTTGGGCTTGCCCAGATCGGTGCTCGAATAGAGCACCTGCCGTTGCAGATTGGACAGCGACACGACATCATCGTCGAGAATGCCGATCTCGCCGACGCCCGCGGCGGCAAGATATTGGATGAGCGGCGCGCCCAGGCCGCCTGCGCCGATGACCAGAACGCGCGCGGTCTTCAGCTTCTGCTGGCCCGGCCCACCGATGTCGCGCAAGACGAGATGACGCGCATAGCGCTCGATTTCGCTCTGAGAAAACATGCGGCCTATGTAATACGCCGCAGCGGAAAAATCGATTCCGTCAAAGGACGGTGACGCGATCTAGCGCGCAAGCTCCCTGAGGCTGCGCCGGATCAGCGCCGGCGCCTCGGCCACCTCGCCTAATTCGGCGCGGGCGACAGCGACGGCATTGGCGGCCTGCTGGCGGCTGTAGTCGAGGCTGATGAGCGCCGCGATCGCGTCCTGAACGGCCGGTGCTTCCGCGGCGGCCGTGGCCGGCGCGAGACCCATGAGAACCGCCGGCGCATGCACGGCAGGGGTCTTGTCCTTCAGTTCGGTAACCAATCTCGCGGCGAGGCGCGGGCCGACACCGGGCGTGCGCGCCAGCGCCGTCTTGTCCTGCCGCGCGATGGCGGCGCCAAGTTCGCTCGTGCTCAATATGCCGAGCAGCGCCAGTGCGACTTTCGCGCCGACGCCTTGCACTGTCTGCAACAGGCGAAACCAATCGCGCTCGTCATCGCTGAAAAAGCCGTAAAGCCGGATGGAATCCTCACGCACTTGCGTTTCGATCGCGAGTGCGGCGGCTTCGCCGGCTGCGGGCAGGCT
Organism: Methylovirgula sp.; assembly: GCA_031291555.1. Taxonomy (GTDB): domain Bacteria; phylum Pseudomonadota; class Alphaproteobacteria; order Rhizobiales; family Beijerinckiaceae; genus Methylovirgula. Next base: position 32,006 of record JARLIV010000142.1, read on the forward strand.
TTGTAATGTCCGCGTCGAGCAGCTGACGACATAGCCGACGCCATGCACGTCGAGGATGACGAAATCCTCGCCGATAGAGTCGATCGTGCCGCGCAGCTTGCCGATCATGCCCTGCGCACCGCCGTCATTTTGTAATGGTGCGCATGCGTGATCGCGATCGCCAGCGCATCCGCCGCGTCGGCCGAAAGCGCGCGCAGATCGCCAGCGCATTTCGGCAGCAGCACCTTCACCATCATCGCGATCTGCGCCTTCTCCGCGTGACCCGAGCCGGTGACGGTCTTCTTGACGAGATTGGCCGCATATTCGGTGACGGGCAGGCCGGCGAGGGCGGGGACGACAACAGCGATGCCGCGCGCTTGGCCGAGCTTCAAGGCCGATTGCGGATCGCGATTGACGAAGGTTTCTTCGACGGCGGCCTCGTGCGGCGCATGCGTGTCGATCACGCGTGCCAGCCCTTGATGGAGCTGGCATAGGCGGGCGCCGAGATCGTCAGTGCTTCGCGAATGGATCGATCCGCTCGCCACATAGGTCAGGCGGGCACCGGCGGCCTCAATGATGCCCCAGCCCATATTGCGCAGGCCGGGGTCGATGCCGAGGATCCGAATCGCCGTCGCACTCATGCTCCGGCTTTACCCCTTTCCGGGCCGTTTGCCCATGCTGGGGTGCGGGGAGATACCGAAGACGGTCAGTTTTCGGTCAACATCCGCTTGAGCAGTTCGATCTCCTCGGAGAGCCGCCCGTCGGTGCCGACCAGGGCCTCGATCTTGCGGACCGCGTGCAGCACCGTCGTATGGTCGCGCCCGCCAAAACGCCGGCCAATCTCCGGCAGCGAGCGCGGCGTCAGCGTCTTGGCCAGGAACATGGCGATCTGGCGCGGGCGCACCACATTCGCGGTGCGGCGCGCCGAGAGGATGTCGGCCTTGGTGACGTTGTAATGGCTGGCGACGAGCTTCTGAATGTCCTCGATCTTGACCCTTTTCGGCTCGCGCGGGCGCACAAGATCCTGGATCGCGGCTTCCGCCGCCTCGAGGGAGAGCGGGGCGCGGTTCAGCGAGGCATGCGCGACCAGCCGGTTGACCGCGCCGTCGAGATCGCGGCCATTGGTCTGAATCACGTTGGCGACATAGGCGAGGATGGCGGGCGACAATTCGAATTGCGGGTGCAGCAGTTTGGCTGCGGCGACGCGCGCTTCGAGCATCTTCAGCCGCAGCGGCTCGTCCAGCGCGCCCATTTCGACGCAGAGGCCACCGGCCAGGCGCGAGCGCACGCGCTCCTCGAGCGTCTCGAGCTCGCCCGGCGGCCGGTCGGCGGCAATGACAATCTGCCGCCGCGCGTCAATGAGCGCATTGAGCGTGTGGCAGAACTCCTGCTGGATGGATTTGCCGCGCAGAAATTGCACGTCGTCGATGACGAGCATGTCGATGCCGCGCAGCTTCTCCTTGAAGGAGATGGCCGTCGCGGCCTCCAGCGCGCTGGCGAAACTGTGCATGAATTTCTCGGCCGTGAGATAGATCACACGCCGCCGTTGCGCCGTCGCAGCATGAGCGATCGCCTGCAGCAAATGGGTTTTGCCAAGCCCGACAGAGGCGTGAATATAAAGCGGATTGAAACGCACGGCCTCGCCGGGCGTGGCGGAGGCGATATCCTGCGCGGACGCATAGGCGAGCTGGTTCGAGCGGCCGACGATGAAGGTCGAGAAATTCAGCCGCCGGTCGAGAGGGGAGCCGCCGAACGTTTCTGTCTCGCTGGGGGGCCGCGCCGGCGTCTTCGCCTCTCGCATGAGTGCGCCGGGACGATGCGGCTCGACGCCCGGACGCGCGTGGGATGCATCGACGAAGCCCGCGCCGCTCTCGCGCAATTCTTCGGTGTCAAGACGCGGCTGCTCACCGCGCATCAGCGGAAGACGCGTCGACGAGCGCACGTTGATCAAGACTTGCTTGATCGCCGGAAACTCGGCGGCGATGGCCGCGAGGATGCGCGATGCATAATGCGTCTGGATCCACATCTTGAGAAATTTGGTCGGCACCGAGAGATGGGCGACATCATCGGCCAGCTGCACCAGCTC